>CAZEZQ010000696.1:0-3795 GCA_964516245.1 uncultured bacterium
CTTGGCGGCGATGGGAACTCCATCGGCTTCGATGTGCTGAATGGTGTAACCGTATTCAGGTGAAAGGTGCATTCCAGTAACTAGAAGATCGAGATGCAGATTGGCGTCATCGAGTATGAGATCGATTATTGGCTTGAGCAGCCCATACTCGGCGCGGGTTCCGGTCACAATGGCAATGCGTCTCATTTCAGTTCCTCGGATTGTTTTTGCAAGAGTAATTCTGCGCGTTGAAAATCCAGGTAATCATTAATATCGACCGAACTGGGGCCATCCATTACATATCCGCTGAGAGAATTCCAATCAAAGATAGCGGCGTTGGGGTCGATGGTTTGGTAATACTCGCGATGGGTGATGTAAATCGAACCGTTGATGCGGTAAAAAGTGGGAAGGTCTTGCCGGCGCAGAGGCCGCTCTTCGATCTCGTACAGTGGTTTAAGCGAAAGGTCGTCATTTTGTTTGAACATAAAATAGGGGTGGTATTCTTGCACTTTGGTGACCGCCAGCAGTGAAGTTTTGCCGCTTTGTTGGTATTGGCGCAGCGCATCGGTGAGATGCTGGGCTGAGCGCAAGGGTGAGGTCGGCTGCAGAAAGATGATATGTTCTACCGTCATCTGTTCGCCTTGTTCCATACAATTCAACGCATGCAGCAAAACCGACAGCGAAGTGGCATGGTCGTCAGAGATTTCTTTGGGGCGGATAAAGGGGACTTCAGCGCCATAGTTTCGTGCCAGGGCGGCAATTTCATCGTCATCGGTTGAGACGATCACGCGTTCGATTGGGCTATGTACCGCTGCATGGATGGTGTATGCAATCAAAGGCTTGCCATCCAACAGGCGGATATTTTTGCGCGGCAGGCCTTTGGAGCCGCCGCGCGCGGGGATGATGGCGAGTGTGTGGGGGATGGTGTGTGTTGTGTTCATGGTTTGTAGAAAAACTCCCTCACCCCGGCTCTCTCCCAAAGGGAGAGGGAGGTTGGTGGAATGTGTATTTGTAGCGTAGTCTTATTATCAATTTTTTGCAGGCGAGACGCCTGCGCTTCAACTAAGGCAGGCGAGACGCCTAAGCTCCAATGCAATGATTTTATTCTGTGATGCAAAATCACCAAGTGGATTCGCTTTGAGCTGAGCTTGGCGTATGCTATTATATAGAAAAGGCATGGGTAGATTCTTACGTGCGGATTGTGAGGTTTTCACTCAGAATTGAGTTAATTGCAATATCATCAGCATTCGGGGACAGACACGGGGGTCTGACCCTACAATGGTAAAATTTCAAGAATCTTTGGTTCGATATAAGAGGTACGGTTAGGAGGTTTTGAACATGAACGGTTGGGTCGAGTTAATTATATTGATCCTGTTTTTGGTGTTTAGCGCCATCGGATCAGCATCGAGCAGCAAAAAGAAATCAGCATCCCCAAAGCGGGATTTTGATGAAGCAAAACCGGCAAAGCTACCGCAGAGCCCATCGCCGTGGAGTTCGCCTGAATCACAACCACAACCCAAAACGCAGGAAGAAACGGTATGGGGGGCGCCCCCTTCGACAAAACGGGAAACAGTTTCGACTTATGAAACAGAGTGGGACCGTGAAGAGGAGCAAAAACGGCGACAGAGGGAACGCCGATTGGACCCAACTGACGACCCCGTGGTCGAAGAACGCAAACCTATTTCGTTGGAAGACGTGTTTCGCGATATGTTCAATTTGGATGAAGAAGAAAAACCCAAACAAGAACCCCAGCCAGCACCGAAACCAACACCACAGCCCAAAACCGAAAAAAAGAAATCCAAAGGCCTTTTGGGGAGTGGAGAAATCCGCAAAAGTGAAACGAGGAAATTTCAACCCCGGCAAAAGAAACCAACTTACCAACAAAAACAGCTTAGCAAACCTCAAGCCCCTATATTGCAGCAACTGGCGGAAGAAGGACGTCGAGACCCGCTTAAAACCGCAGTGTTGTATTCTGAAATTTTCGGCCGTCCCCGTTCAGTGATTGGGATCCCGAAACCCAACCGTGTTGGCCGGTTTTAATGCGCATCATGGAAAAGAAACTTCTTGTCGCCACACGCAATATCAAAAAACAAAAAGAACTGCAAGAATTGCTGAACGGCAGTGGATGGCAGGTGCTTGCCTTGCGCGATTTCCCTCATTGTCCGGATGTGGAAGAGGATGGTGATACCTTTTTGGAAAATGCGGCCAAAAAGGCTCTAGCCGCTTCTGAGCATTCGGGTTTGCTTGCCTTGGCGGATGATTCGGGTTTGGAAGTCAACGCATTAGAGAACCGGCCGGGAGTGCGTTCAGCGCGTTATGCCCGGGGCGAAGGTTCGACCGACCAAGAAAATCTCAATCAAGTGTTGTATGAAATGAAAGACGTGCCAGACGATCAACGCGAGGCGCGCTTTGTGTGTGCCGCCGTGCTGGCCAAGGATAATGAAGTGGTGTTTGAAACCCTGGAGCATGTCTCCGGTGTATTGACGAGAGCTGAACGGGGGGATGGGGGGTTTGGCTATGACCCTATCTTCTTTTACCCGCCATTCAACAAAACGTTCGCTGAAGTGCCCGCCGAAGAAAAACACAAAGTCAGCCATCGCGGCAAAGCGCTTCGGGATGTGGTGATGTTTTTGAGTGATTATCAAGAGTGATACGACAACACTTCTTATGTACTCTGATTTTTACCCACAAATTATGCACTTGGAATTCCCCCTTTATTTTGGAATTCCCCTTTTATTAAGGGGGGTAGGGGAATCAGGCTTTTCTCATGCCGCCAAATCCCCCCAGCACCTGCGGTGCTTACCCCCCTTGATAAGGGGGGCAAAAAAACGTTCCCCAGATTTATGGGTAAAGATCAGTATATAAGAAGATCCGGCAAAAAGTCCGATCTAGAAAACGACTACACAATTTATAGTAACATGGATGTCCAATGAGCACTATATGTTGTTGCAGGCGAGGACGCCCACCAAGTCGCGTCTATGACCTGCGCTCCAAAAAAGACTTTTTGCCGAATCGTCATATAAGAGGGGAAACCAAACTAGATGGATGAATTTCGATATGTGATGGCAGCTTTGCTCATTATTTTTATCCCTCCCGCAATCTCTTATTGGTTCTTGGTTCATCCATTCATTCATATTTGGCGCAGGCTAGGTGTGAAAACCACTTATTTGATTTTGATCGCAATATGTTCTTTTATTGTGTATGGAATGGTTTCTATTCATCAATCCCTGTTGCAGATAGATTTTGGCACTCATTGGGTCTTGATTGGAGTGGCAGTGATTTTTATTTCTTTGGGAATTTATTTGCAAATCAAAACGAAATCCAAATTGAAATTCTTGATATTGGTGGGGGTCCCTGAACTCAAAGGCCAATCGTCAAATTCTCAATTGATAACAGATGGAATTTATGCCTATACGCGGAATCCACGGTATTTAAGTGCGATGGTGGGTTTGTTGGGCTGGACATTGTTTGCTAATTTTCTGGCCACATATATCTTGTATGGGCTTACTGTGCACGGCATGTATGGTGTGTTGCTGCTGGAAGAAAAAGAATTGCGCGAACGCTACGGCGCCGAGTATGAGGAGTATTGCAAGCGTGTCCCCCGGTTTTTCCCCTGTTGGAAGGAAACTCTATAAAGAGATTATGATGATTTTCAGCAGGATTACGGGGGCTTCAAATATTTAGACAAAGACGAACGTGAGCAGGTTGTTAGATTCTTACGGGAGAAGTGTGAGAATTTGTCTCTCAAAATTAATGTAGGCAAGGGGTAATTCATTTAACCCCCTCCTAACCTCCACGCCACGGCGCGCAGGCCCC
>CAZEZQ010000697.1:0-3791 GCA_964516245.1 uncultured bacterium
TTCTTATTTTAATATTGAAATCTATCTTTCAGCCGAATCGGCTTATCGAAATGCCATATTGCTCGACTCGAAAACTCTCGATTGGAAAAAAGGGCTTGCCCGATGTTTCTTTAAGCAAGAACGCTATGCAGAAGCGGTTGCCATTACCGGACAATTGATAGAGGAGCATCCCAATCAGAGTGATCTCTGGCTGCTTCAGGCCAATGCCTATATTGGCCTGAATCAACCGATGGAAGCAGCGGAAATTTACGAATTTGTGGATCATCTTGGAAAATCCACGATTGACAGCCTAAACACATTGGGAAATATCTACATCAACGAAGAACTTTACGAATTGGCCGCCGATTCTTATATTCGTGCCATGAAAATGGATGAAGAAGGCAGCCCTGAACGTGCTATTCGTTCCGCCAAAATACTTGCTGCCCGCGGGGAATACGAACAAACCAAACGAATCATTGAAAATATAGCAAGCCTCTACGAAAGACGCTTGAAAGACGGGGACCGCAAAGAGTTGCTAAAATTGCAATCCCGGATCGCCGTGGCTGAAGGCAGAGGAGAAGAAGAAGTTAAGGTGCTTCAAGAAATCGTCGAACTCGATCCAATGGATGGCGAAGCGCTAATTTTGCTTGGGCAGCACTATGCTCGCCAAGGAGATACAGAACAAGCGATCTTTTATTACGAAAGAACCTCTAATATTGAAGATTATGAAGCTGAAGCCAAAGTACGCCACGCACAACTATTGGTAAAAAATGGCAAATACAACGAAGCACTACCTTTGCTCAAACGGGCTCAACAAATCAAACCGCGGGAAAACGTTCAGAAATACCTTGAACAGGTGGAACGTCTCGCGAAAAGCCGATCGTAATAAAAACTGCCTTAACATTATACAAATCTGCTTCGAATCATCTTATTCAGATTCCCAGGGTGCTCTAATAGTTGCGGCTTCTTCTCCGCACACTTGCGAAACTTGCAGCCCGCTGGCTTGTGATGTATAGAAGACTCTCCCATTGGATACCGTGCCCCCGAGGCATTCGCGCGAATCGATCGCTGGGCCGGTGGAAACCAATTTGCACTCGTTGTTAAGATCAACCATATCCATATTCGCTCCCATCAAATACGAGCCGGTAAGCGAAAAGCGGGTGCAGGCGTAATTGTTATTGAAGCGGGATACAATTTTCCCCGTTTCTTTATCGATCACATGTCCATCGCCACGAATTGCGTTAGAGAAAATAAAATCTTCACCCACGCTGACTACATTCACCGCCGAAGCCACCGGATCAGAACGCCAAACCATCGATCCGTCTTTGGCATCAAGACACCAAATATAGCGTTTGTCTGTGTCTTCGTGGGGTTGATTATATCCACCTAAGTATAATCGGCCATCCCGGCCGGATAGGGTGCAGCCTGCGGTTACATAATAATCGGTGGTTTTCCAAAGGACTTCGCCGGTTTCCGGATCCAAAGACGCGGTGAGTCCATTTGGTCCGGGCGGCAGCCCTCGCCGTTTCTTTTTGTTGGCGGAATAGCCGAAAAAGGTCGAGTAATAAAGTTTCCCATCCATCAGGCACAACCCGCAATCATTCCCACCCAGGCCAATGTCAGAAAAATCTTTCTTCCACACTTCTTCGCCCGTTTCCAGGTCCCACGCCCAGATCAAAGGTTTGTTGTCTTTTGGGTAATAGGGATTGTCGTGAGTATAAATCCAACTCATGACCTCTTTGCCATCGTGAGATTCAGCCGGCTCTCCATTGAATATAAACGCATCGTCAGTGCCTTGCGGCGCATAATTTCCTGAACCCGAGGCGTAGATAACCCGATTCTTATACACCACTGGCGGGGCTTGGCGGCTCCAACTTGGGGAGCCGGTAAAGGGCGCTTCCCACAGCAATTCACCTGTGGCGGCGTCAAGGCATCGAACCATGGAATTCTTGATTCCCGCTTGAGGGATGAGCAAGCGTTCTTTGTAATAAAGGGGAGAAGTAAAAGAAAGATAGACATTCGGCGAATAACGCCGCCATAGCAAACGGCCGGTTTCTTGTTCGACCGCAACAATCTGGCCTTCGGCAGTGTGGGTATACAGACGCCCACCGCCGCTGACGGGGAGATGTTTCACCGTCCCCTCCACCCGGCGAATCCAATTGATTTTCAAGGGTGGTTTAATGCCTTGGGCGTTGGCGTTGGAATTGGCTTGGTTGCCATAATTGGTGAACCAATTGTATTCCGGACCGGTTTTCTTCGTATCCAACGGGCTTCGAATCTTCCAAAGTTCCAAATCTCTGGTGGGCAGCGAGGCGTCTCCATCCGGACCAAGAATGTATAGGTAACCATCTTCACATCCGAAATAGATCCGCCCATCGCAGACCGCAACGGGGGCGGTAATGGGGCTGCCAAAAGCGGTCTTAAACGACCAAACTTCTCCATCTCCGGAGAGTGGAACGACATACAGGCTTCCATCCAATCCGCCAATAATGCCTTGATCTCGCAACAGCACCGCCGGGGTGATAGTGGGATACCCACCCAGCGATTGAACCGGTTCACCGGGGGAGTGTTTGCATAAAGCCAAACCCTTTTCCGGCCGGGTGCGGTATACATCTTTTCCACGCAAGCTAACCGGACTGAAACTCAACAAGCCATCCAAATGAATCGCCGTTTCGGTTCCTTCGACGTGATCAGTTTCAACGCCGTCATCGCCCAGCGTTAAGATTTCAACCCGGCCGGAGTTGTCGCGCCGGTGATACTGCACATAAACGCTGCCATCCTCACCAATGCTCTGCCCGAATGCTGCTGGATACTCTTTGCCGTAATAACTTGGAATCACCCCAATATCGAGCAGCTTTGGATTGTCCATTTGATCTTCTAAAAATATGGTTCGACCACCAGCTGGTATAACAATTGTTTTCTCATACACCGAGATATCCTGCGAACAGCAGAAATGATCGCGCCAAGTTACCCGGCCGTTCTTGTGTTCAAGCCATTCTTGGCCGCTCCAACGGTTGCCGTTGAATCCCAATTCTTCTTTCACGAAGTCCCAGGTCCAGCACAGTTCGCCATTTTCCTCAAACGCATAGACCCGCGCCCCCAAGGTGGCAATATATACCCGGTTGTTGGCTGACACAGGAGCGCTGAAAATGGGATCATGGCAAAATATCTTTTTCACCACCTCGCCCGAATTGGCATTCAACACATAATAATTGCCGGCCATGGTTCCGAAATGGAGATAGTCGTTCACGAGTACCGGAGAAGATACATTGTTGCAATTGGCTTTTCCTCCAGCGGTTTCTGTTTTCCAAAGAACCTCCAAGGTATCCGTATCGATGCAAAACGCCGTTCCAGAACCATCAACGGCATACACTTTGCCGTCATGCACAACCGGTGAAGTGAAAATGGCATCCGTTAGCGGCACAGCACCAACCAACGAGAGCGAATCTGAAACGCTCCTCTCCGGCACATTGCCCGAATGGCGGCTGTCGAATTGATATTGCAGCCAACTCTCGCTAAAAACCGCACTGGTGATCCCTGCAACCAACAAACACGTCAATCCAATAGTTTTGATAATGGATATATTCTTCATCGGACCTATCCTCATTTATAATTTTCATCTTGTTTCGGCTGATTTACTATATCAAATAGTTTTTGATTTGAATATGGTATTTATTACAATCGAGTAAATTTTATGATTTTTGGTTACACAATAGAAGCACATCCATTAACAACAATCCGGCAAAAAGTCCAATCATGCAAACAGTATCGTCATCTATTGGAGCGCAGGCGTCTCGCCTGCACTATAAGCT
>CAZEZQ010000698.1:0-2019 GCA_964516245.1 uncultured bacterium
ACTGAAAACAATTTTAGAAGTTTTTTTGAATATCCGGTTGGTAGTCTTTCAATGATGAATTGATTTCCTATACTTTTCAATTCTGGGGTGTGCGGGTCCCAGAGGCGCTAAGCCTCTGAGACCTGCTGAATTCATCTTTTCCATTATCCCAAGAGGGATAAGAAGTTTTGCGGTAAGAAGTTGGCTTGCGCCAACACCGAAGTTCCCGCCTGCAACAGAATTTGCCCCTTGGTGAATTCACTGGTTTCTTTTGCGATGTCTGCGTCACGCAAACGCGATTCGGCCGCAAGCAGGTTTTCTGAAGAAACACTCAGGTTGGCGACGGTCCCTTCCAACCGATTGGTGGCCGCTCCCAAAAGCGAACGGGTTCTGTTGATCTGGTCTAAGGCCTCGTCCACAATGGCCAATGCTTCTTGCGCTCCATCCAAAGTGGTCACGTTTATGTTGCTGACGCTCCGTTCTGTGGCCCGCCCAAACCCCAGGTTGTCAGAACGCAAGTCGCCAATGCTGGTTCGGAAATTTTGGTTGGCGAAGGCGCCAATATGAAAGTTCATGGAATTGTTATTGACTGAAATAACCAGCGTGGTTCCTGGGTCGGGCACTGTGTCGGGCGTTTTGGTGATATCGACGATGGCATCGAAGTCGATGGTTACTGTACGGGCTACACCTGTCTCCATGGCCGAAGAGTCTACAAATAGCACGTCTTGCGCCCCGTTTTGAAAAGTGACTTTGGTGCCTCCATTTACACTACCTACATATTCTGCGGCTTCGATTACCAATGTATCTTCACCCACAGATAGGCCGCTTCCCAATCGAAACGTGACTTGCTCTTGAACTTTGCCTTCAATCGTCTCTTCCGGACCGAAAGCAGTAATCACGTCACCGGCATTGGCACGGATGGCAGGTCCGCCATTGACCCGCACAGTAGCCGATTCGGCAAAGCCCTCTTGGACCAATTCTCCTTTGTCTTGCACGATGAAATTTGGAGTGGCATTGATGTCTCCATCATCGATGGTGATGGAGAAATCCAACTGAGAGTCGTTTCGGCCCAGGTCGTCAACCAGAGAGAGAGTTCCACCCGCTGTTAAGGTGAAAAGGGCATTTTCAAATCGCAACTTCTGGCCATCCAATGAATTGATGGTGTAATCGCGCGTGCGGTAATTCAATTCAGCAATCAAACCAGAAATCGTCGCAAAGCGGAAATCATTCATTTGCGTGTCTGTACTGGGGGAATTATCAAAGGTGTACGTGGCTAGAAATGTGGTTCCGTCAACATCGGTCCCGCGCAAGGCGAGAGTATCACCCGCGCTGATTGAATTTCCCCCTGTGTAGATGCCGTTGACAAATGAGCCGTTCAAATTCAAAGAGGATCGGGAAGTATTCGTCAGCGAAGCGCTCCGCGATATGATGCTCCCTGTCGTATCTCGAAATACCAATGTCCCTTCCATTTTTCTGGATTGGGCTTGCTGGACATCATCAACACTGATATTGAATTGGCCGGTCTGAAATGTGGAACCGGTGATGGCAGTGACGTTGTTTCCAACCACTCCAACACCCGACAATACTGAATTTTTGCCAATCTCCCCTGACCGGGTGACACCATTGGCCTGGGTTACAAGTGAACTGTTGCGAAGCATCGAAACATTGATGCTGGATTGATTGATAAACTGGCCATCCGACACCATCAACAGCCTTCCGTTGTTGGGGCTGTTGCTGCCAGCCCCCACCAGAGTGACGGTGGTTCGAAATGAAGATGGCACGCTATTGCTGCTCGATACGCTGAAAAACGATTGTTCCGCCTGATCAATGGCGAAATTAATCGCGCCCAACAAGGTTGTGGTGGTGGGAGACGCATCGGTGGCAGACCCGAAGGTGGAAAGGCCGGAAGCGCCTATGGTAACCGATCCCGAAAATTTGGTTACCCCGTCTGAGAGCACTCCTTCAAATACCAAGGTGTCTCCGACCAACATGGATACACCATTGAATACGGTGGTGTTCGTACCACCGGCTTGCGCCATC
>CAZEZQ010000698.1:2029-3787 GCA_964516245.1 uncultured bacterium
ACGGCTGCCCCGCCAATGCTGACTTGGGAAAAACGCGCCAATGTAACAGCAATATCGGTCCCGTTTTGCACACCCGTGTGCATAACACGAGATTCGCTGTTTTCTTTCTGGCCGGGAAGAATTAAATTAAATGCTTCCTGGGTTTGGATAATATTTAGAAAATGTTCCCCGTCATCCAGCGTGGTGGCGCCAGGTCCGTTGTCGATATTGATCCCGAAATTTTTGGGACGGTCTTGGCCGGGTTTGATGTTGGCCTTTACGTCGAAATCTCCATTGAGAAGACGATTGGAGCCGAACTGGGTGGTTTCGGCGATTCGTGTAATTTCGTCGATGCTTTGGAACACTTCGTTTTGAATAGCTTGCCGGGCTTGCAAGTCATTCACGCCTGTGTTGGCGGCCTGGATGGAGAGAACCCGAATCCGGTCTAACCGGGTGGTCATTTCGTCCATGGCGGCTTCGGCTACATTGATGACGTTCATGCCGTCTTGGGCGTTCATGACGGCCCGGTCCAAGCCTTTCACTTGGGAACGGATTCGAGTGGCGATGGTCATGCCTGCCGCGTCGTCTCCAGCGCGGTTGATTCGCAACCCCGATGACAGGCGTTCGATTGATTTGGTCAATTGACGTCCATTTGCCACCAGGTTGCGATTGGCATTGATTGCTGCCAGATTGTTGTTAATTCGCGTGATACTCATGGTATTCCTCCGTGAATGGGTTGGGTCAACATCCGTGCTGACCTCTGTCGTTGGGGCCAGGCCCCTCGGGTTGTCGAGCCCACCACGCCGGAATTCGCCATTTGTTTCCAATTGTATCTGGTGGAATGGATTGCATACCGAAGTGTCGAGTGAGCCACTCCGGTATGCAATTCCACCAAGACCGGCGAGATGGTCTCGTAAAATCTGTAAACTGATCCCCGGTGATAGCGCGTGCGGAGTCTTCAGTGGGCGCTGTAGAGCACCGCTAGTCACCGGGGGTGATTTTACTCAACCCCCGGAAAACGGCTATTCCGGTTCACAGATTCATACCTTGTTTGAATGAATCGCCCGCATGGAAAGGGAGTCAGCCTTTCTCACCACCCTCGAGTGGGAGTGAGAGCAGGGTATGTGTTTGGTTTTTGACGTCATATCTCCTTTTTGATTCTTATAATTTTTTCCCGGCGTTTCTGATTTTCACTATTGTTGACAGCTCTCGAAAAATCATTGCCTGGTTTCGAATACACCTCTCCTCTATTGGCAAATTGTTACTTGTTTTTTTGTGTTTTAGAGCGAGTTTAATGGAGGGGTTCTTTGGCCGCTGTTATGGCTTGGGTTCTTGGGTTGATGGGAGCCCTCTGATCGCTCAGAAGGTTGTGGAACGTTGGCCATTCGAACCAAAAGAACCCCTCCACTCGCTATCTCGGATTGCGGGTGATTCAGACAGGTTTGAATCCGGTTGGGGAACCCCCACTCTATCCCATGGACGGAGGAAGAAGAAAATATCCATCGGATAGCATAGTGGTTTTGGTCGCACCCTGCAGATTCCCCAGGTTCTACCGCTTGATGCCGGTCGCACTCCGGTCTCAAGTGTGAGGATTCATCCTGCTTATTGAATCTCTTGACAATCCATTACACCTCGCATTCGCTTGTTTACCCATGGCGGTCGCACTCCGCCAAAGCGTTTCAAGCCAATGCAAGGGCAGAATACTGTTTTCCGTTTCGATTCAACAACTTTCGCCAACGGGCAATCAACTTTTGGGTTATGGCGCTCATGTTGTGAACC
>CAZEZQ010000699.1:0-3785 GCA_964516245.1 uncultured bacterium
TACCCCAGGAGGGCGAGGCTCCCGCCGAGCCGGTTCTCCCCATTACCCCAGGGAGAGCAAGGCTCCCGCTGAGCCGGTTCTCCCCATTACCCCAGGAGGGCGAGGCTCCCGCCGAGCCGGTTCTCCCCATTACCCCAGGGAGGGCGAGGCTCCCGCCGAGCCTCTCACACATCGACCGAATGGCAAGGCCATGCCTGCCGGGTGACAAGGGCAAGCGTTGTTTGTCTGCCCTTGTGAACTAATACCATGCCTGGCAAATTATATACCTGAAAATCCAACCTATCCCCCTCAAAAATAAACACATACAAACATGGCACTAAACTTGCTTTATTATGTACAAGCAATACACAAACACATTCATCTTAACAAGTGAAAGGGCAACACTCATGAAGAACAATCACATTCAACAACAAATCACCGAAACCTTGGAATTGTGTCTGAGCAAAATGTCAACCAAGTTAAAAAACAACTTTGATCCCGAAGACAAAGATTCACTCAAACTGTTGCAGCACTTTCGTTCCACTCTTTCCACCCTTCGCAGTTGGATCAAACAAAGTGCACAAACAATCCATGAGGTCAAAGAAACCGTTAAAAACACATTTAGCAGCAAAAACAAAAGACACGCAGCCGAGAATTCTCCAAAAATTCCCTACGATAAGAAAAGCAAAGAACACGAAAAGATAACAACACCCATGAACCAACCCAGCGGGCCATACTGCACCTCCGCAAAAACATAACAAAAATACTACGAATCCCGTAGGATGGGTCATTCGCCGCGGCGAATCCGACCCATCAAAATTATCATCGGTAGCAATCCGCAAACTCAACCGATGATTGGGTGGCAAAATACCCGGTTCGCAGCACGGGCCCCGCGCTATAGCCGGGTTCATTGAAAGTAATTGTATAAGGGATCTCATCATGACCGCCGCGATGCCATTTCAAATACTCTTCAACATACTTCTGGTTATACAGAGGCATTTTAACGCCGTCGATGATTCCATCCGCATCCAAATGAACCGTGGTATGAAACTGCGTCATCGAAATGGTATAAATCGAAGCATTCACTTCGCTTTGTTTGAGATACGCTCCCGGCTCGAAGTTCCGTTTCATTTCATCTTCGGTCATTCCGATCAGGCTGTGATAGCGTTCATCAATGGTAATCCCATTGCTGACCACGCGAATGGTGTGCGTCACAGATTGCACAGTCTCCCGCGGCACCTGTGCAAACAACTCCATCAGTTCCGGGTCTTGTGGATTCGCATAAAATGCATCCAATTCCGAACTCTGTTCATTTTGCACGTCTGTGCTAACCGTCAATTTCAGTTGGTACTCTCCCGCCGTAAAAGGGAAAAACGCAAAATAATATCCCCTGTTTATCTTCACTTCTCCCAGCGGCTCCAGCACCACAAAATCATCCACTTCAAGGGGGTTCAACGTTCCGCAATAGATACCAGTCCCAAAATGGTAAACGGGGAGCGGATACGTAATCATTTCAATATATTGGGGATACCGCCCCCGGCTCGATCCATCCACTGGAAGAATCATGGTGAGCGGCTCTGTGGTCAGATTCTTCAACATCACATCGTATTCAATTTTTTCCCCCACAAGAAAAGTTTCTTGATCAGCAAACTCAAGAATCACATCAAAAGAGGGCTGCGCCAGTGCATACGCCACGAAAGCAAATGAGAAGAGCTGCACTATGATGAAAATGCAAGTTGACCTATACATATCTTTCCCCATACAAAGGAATTACTTTGCTCTTAACTATATATGGAATAAGGAAAAAATGTCAATTTAAAAATGCATAGTTTAGATAACTGACAAAACGGCAAAAACTCCGATCCAGAAAATGGCCACACAATATATCGTAAAGAAGGTGTCTAATCTACACTGTATATTGTTGCAGGCGGGGACGCCTGCGCTCCAAAAAAGACTTTTTGCCGATATGTCATAACTCGTTGATTTAGAAGTTACAAATATATTAATCGATTATGAAAATCTTCTAGATCAAGATTCCGTGTTAAATCAATTAATTTGAATATCATTTTTCCTACCGTATATTTATGTAAATGACAATAAACAATACCTGAATGTTTATAACCCTCACTATGAATACGCAAAAAATCCATATCATGAGTTACCAAAACTCTCTTTTCCCTGGTGGACCTGGAAAGATGTTCATAATCATTTGTGCCTTTGAGACCAAGATCATCCACTGTAATTACATCTATTCCACGCATTCGCAATCCATGAGCGACATCAGTATCGACATTTTCATCAAAATAAAAACAGATTTTCATTATAAGGTTCTAGTTCTTAAATCTATTACTGAAGGATCATTCTTTTTCAATTCTTCCACAAACTCTTCATCTTCTTGAATTTGACGTTCGATTTCTTCGCGATGGTCATGGTAATAAGCCAGAGCCGCATAAACATCAGCCAAAGTAATATGCGGATAACTACAAACAATTTCATCGGGTGATTTTCCCATCTCTGTTAATATCTCAATATCCTGCACACGAATACGCGTTCCCGCGATTCGTGGACGGCCTCCACAAACACCGGGGGTAATTTCAATATGATCAGATAATGATTTACTCATAATAGGCTCCAAATCAGGTTTTTAATTATTATATCATAAAAACAGGGCAGCCGTTTGACCAGCTGCCCTGCGTTGATTTCGTATGATTAGCAAAATTACGCGCGCAATACGCGGGTGAGGTGGTCGAGGGTATCATTCACTTGAGGGATCTTTTCAAAACCGATCGTCATAGCGTCCACCAGATCATCGCCCCAAACCATGCGCAATGATTTATCGCGTTCTTCGGCGTCATTCGATCTACCGGCGCCGTAAATTTTCATGCCCACAACCGCTTTGCCATTGGCGCGCGCTTTTTTCAAAGTAGCGGCGATATTTTCAGGAGTGCTGTCCATCGCGATTTGATAGGGATTGATCCGGGCAAAAATCACATCCACCCAGGGCGCTTCGGCTGCCGTTTGCAGCGCGCCGTAATCATGGCACGAAACTCCGGTGGCGCGAATGATTTGTTTCTCTTTGAGTTCATCGAGTTCTTCCATCATGATTTTGCGGTCGTCCGTCCAACGTTTTTCAATCACGCAGTGGATAAGCACCACATCGATCATGTCTACCCCTAATTCCTGGCGAAACCGCTCCACTTCGGGTTTGGCATGATCGGTGGCATTGAGAATGCCTGAATCGCGGAACCAAATTTTCGAAAGCAACACCACTTCATCACGGTCGATTTCTTTGAGCACTTCTTTCAAGTAGGGGTGCGAACCGTAGAGGTCGGCCATATCGTAAAAGTTGATGCCTTCATCAAATCCATGGCGCATCAGCTTCTTGAAATGTTCCATACCGGCCCGGGTTTGGGCGGATGAGCGGTTTCCACCGTTGAACCCTGTGCCCATGGCCACGCGGGAACATTTGATTCCGGTTTGGCCCAGTTCTACACGGTCCGTCGCGCTGGGTTTGCCTTCACTGCCAGCAAATGCGGGAGCTGAGGCCAACGCGCCCGCTCCTATCATACTGGTCTTCATAAAATCACGCCGGGTAAATCCATTCATAATTACGGCTCCTTTGATAAATTTATATGAATTTTATGAAATATTATAAAACAAATCAAATTTAATTCAAATTAAAAACAATGCTCATTTTGCCATCTTTTCAGATATTATATAGAATAAGTCGTCATACAAAAAGCCGGAGTTCCATTTTGTGATTGTTTCAAGTGATTGCAAATGGGATTGTTTTTATACTATAGGCT
>CAZEZQ010000700.1:0-3776 GCA_964516245.1 uncultured bacterium
AGTCTTTTTTGGAGCGCAGGTCATAGACGCGCCTTGGTGGGCGTCCCCGCCTGCAGCAACATACAGTGCAGGTTAGAGATCTGCGTTACTATATATTGTATAGTCGTTTTCTGGATTTGACTTTTTGCCGGTTCGTCATATTATTGAACGGCCAAGGGGAATCTCTTGAGCAATTTGAAATGTGTCAAAGGGCGGATCATCACGGCAAATCAGGCTGATTTTGTTAACTTCGAATATGAGAGGCTCCCAATTTGTTTGTAAATTTTTGCGCAATGACATAAGCGACGATTGACTCTCTGCCTGCCCAACAGTCAAATGGGGGGTGTATCCGCTTGACTTGCGATTCAGATCATCGCATTCTGAAAACTGTCGAACAAATTGAGATTGGAATTGAACCAGTTTCTCTTTCGGTTTGGGCGCCAACCAGAGAGTAAATTTGGCGTTGCTGTGCCGGAAAAAGCAGAATTCAGACAATTTGAGGGTAAATGGGAACATTTTTTCACAGATTTTTGATAATTGCTGTGTCAACACTGGAAATTCGGTTTTGGGTTTGAAAGGATAAATCAAGTTGATATGGGGCATCCACCGGTGATATTGCCGATCGTGGATTTCTCGGATGTTTTGAATGGGTGCGCAAACCTCTTCAGGCGGGATAATAACAACCGCCGTTTTGTGGGATTTTTCACTCATGACTTTTCATTATCCTTTATCGTTTGCTTGTTGGACGATTTCTGGAAGAGAAATACACCTCACTTTTTATTGTTTGATTTGAGCTATGGATTTTTACTTTGATTTGTTTTACGATAGAATCGTTTAGAGATCAATAGGGTTAGAATTTGTAACAGGCCAGCGAAATGAAGTGAGTTTTTCAAAAACTGAAAATGGGCCTTCCCATTCCTCCTCCAATGTAATGGGGGAGGTTAGGAGGGGGTTAAGAGATTTGTTTGTCGTTTCCATTCAACCCTCCCCTAACCCCTCCCAATCTTGAGAGAGGAATCACTTCAGATCGCTGACCTAGTACTAGAAATTTTCATACGAATGTGAGCCTGAGAGAATAGTTCCGGTTTCAATCGGAGTTTAAGGAGAAAAACTATGCCGGCCGACATTTATTATCTTGTAATTATCTTTTTGGTATTGGCCTTACTGCTGTTGTTTGCCTATTTTATCCCGATTCGCTTGTGGATCGCGGCTTTGACAGCAGGGGTTCCGATTTCAATTTTCTCACTGATTGGTATGCGGTTGCGCCGGGTGCAGCCCATCGCGATCATCAATCCGTTGATCAATGCGAGCAAAGCAGGTTTGGATTTGCATGTGAACCAGCTGGAAGCGCATTACCTGGCTGGGGGAAAGGTTTATTTGGTGGTTCAAGCATTGATTTCGGCGGATAAAGCGAATATTCCCCTCAATTTTGAAAAAGCGGCGGCGATTGACCTGGCTGGGCGTGATGTGTTTGAAGCGGTGCAGATGTCTGTGCGGCCCAAGGTTATCGAAGCTCCAGATCCGCGCAAAGGTTCGGATACGGTGGCTGCGGTGGCAATGGACGGCATTCAGTTGCGCGCCAAGGCTAAAGTGACGGTGAAGGCCAATTTGGACCGGCTGGTCGGTGGGGCCACCGAAGAGACGATTATTGCCCGTGTGGGTGAAGGGATCGTGACTACGATTGGTTCATCGACCTCGCACAAAAAGGTGCTCGAAAACCCCGATTTGATTTCAAAGAGTGTGCTGGAGAAAGGGCTGGATTCGGGCACGGGGTTTGAAATTCTCTCGGTGGATATCGCCGATATTGATGTGGGCGAGAACATTGGGGCGAAATTGCAGATCGACCAGGCCGAAGCCGACAAGCAGATCGCCCAGGCCAAAGCCGAAGAACGCAAAGCCATGGCCCAGGCGCAGGAACAAGAAATGCGCGCCCGCGTGCAAGAAATGCGAGCCCGCGTGGTCGAAGCCGAATCGCAGGTGCCCTTGGCAATGGCCGAAGCGCTGCGCAGCGGCAATCTAGGCGTGATGGATTATTACAACATGAAAAACATCATGGCCGATACCGATATGCGCCAATCGATCACCCAATCCGGGGGGCAGGAGCAGGAGCAAGGCGGCGATCAAGTATAGTGCTTTCAATCTGATTCGAGCAAAGCAAAATCCCCGGCCAAATTGGCCGGGGATTTTTAAAAAAATAATTTTATACAAATTTACGGCTCGATTCGAGATATTGATTCAAACTTGTCAAAATCTCGATCAAATGAAGTTACAGAAATGTTATTTGCTCTAGTACTCCAAGACATTTGATTTTGTTGGTACAAAGGGTAGCATCGGCTTCCAGCCGGTGTGTGTTTCTCGAAACAACCCACAATTTCAATTGTCATAGAGTACTAGCAAAGGCAGCAAGATATTTCATAGGATTGGTTGATCCAAGCCTAATGACATTGAATCCAAGCCTTCATTGGCGGCTTGATTAGCGGCGGCTTTGCGGACGGCTTCTTTTTCCTTTTTTGTTCCTGGGAATTTTTTCTTCGGTTTCAGGCTGTCAAAAAGATCAAGAGCAGAGGGTTGTGGACGTACAATCGTTGCCCCATCTGTTTGAACTTCCCAAATGAGTTGCTGTTGAGGTTTCAGGTTCATTGCTTTCCTAACCTCTACGCGAACAGTCGTTTGGCCTTTTTCGGTTAATGTTGATTGAGGCATTGGTTTTCCCTACCTTATTTTATTTCCCTATCATACCTTATATTCATTACTTTTGAAAAATTCTTATTTTAATACAACCATCTTATGTTATTCTAGAATAGGCTTGTTTGGGATACGAGGACCATTAAAGTTACTAGAATTTACATTTTTGCGGAGATATTGGACACAGATGGAGAGTTTGAAAGTATAAAAAGTGAAAATAAAACCGGGGAGAAACATGATGGCTTCTCCCCGATTTGTATTTATCGAAATTTACCAACCAATCACGGCGCCGTGCCATCCGCTCCCAACATGTTCGTCGGCAAACTAGCGCCCGGCGGCAGCGGGATAATCTCAAAATTGTCGAAATACACAGTCACCGTTTGATCACCACTGGCGGTGACTTGCAGTATTGGAATGATGGTTCCCGTAGGTGATTTAAACACCATCGCAAAACGTTTATAAATCTCAGCAAACACGGCGCTGCTGCCAGGCGAGTTCGCCATAATCGAGTTGTCACCCGCATCCAAAGCCGCCAGAGTCACCGACGCCCCTGGGCCATCGCTGCGAACGTTGGCGCGAATCAATACCGGCACATTGTTCTCTAATGCAATAGCATCACCCAATAAAGTTACCGCCTGGCCGGATTGCACCCGCACAATCAACCCCTGTCCGTTGGTGGCTCCATCAAAAGCGTTATCGGTGGGGATTCCACTAATGGTTGTGTCACCCAAAGTAAAATCACCACTAAAGGGCAATTGGGCGTTAAACGGTTCATCCGATAAGAAGGGACCATCAAAATCCACTGTTAAGAGTGGTTCGAAATCCCCTGTTGATGGCTCTGACGGAGTGGGAGACGGTTGCGCTTGTGGCGTATCGGTTGGGATAGGAGTATCGTCGGGCTGGGGTGTATTGGTTGGAACTGGAGTGTTCGTACGTGTTGGCGTTGGCATAGGCGTCGAAGTTTGTGTTGGGGTAAATGTTGCTGTTGGGTTTTCGCCACTCGGGGTGGCAGTGACCAAAGCCGGTGGTGTATTGGTGGGTGTGGGTGTAAATGTTGGTGTTTGCGTAAAGGTTGGGGTCGGTGTTCCTTCCCGCATTTCTTCTGCAAATAC
>CAZEZQ010000701.1:0-2955 GCA_964516245.1 uncultured bacterium
AAGTCTGATCCATCAAACGGCCACACAATATATAGTAACATGGGTATCTAATCTGCACGTTATGTTGTTGCAGGCGAGGACGCCTGCGCTCCAATAAAGACTTTTTGCCGAATCGTTTTTTTATGAAAGGAGGAATATCGATCAAATTAAACCAAATTCATTCTATCTATGGTATTAATTGAGCTGCACCAAGGATGCACTTCTTTTGTTTTTCAGTGTTCACTGATGAGTTTTTATATCGGGAGGTAATTAATGAAAGTATTGAACATTTCACACACACACTCTCTCTCTCTCTATCTTGGGATATGTGCGTTGGCGGTATGTATGATCGCATTCGCGCCACAAACCAGTATGGCCGACCGCGGCGGCTGGGCTGACCCACCCGGAGGTTGGACTTTTGTAGAAGAATGGCAAGATATACCACAATTTGAAGGAGACCCGGATTGGAACCACAACAACGGCAGTGACTCATATTCGGGCAATGCCCATACGGATCTTTTGGGCATGGAAGTCACCCGGATTGATGTAATCGAAGGCGCGGGTGATACCGAAGATGGTGAAAATCCGGCCGAAGACGCAACAGTTTTCACATTGATTGACTTGGGAGATCCCCGATCCATCGAAGGAATAGATGACCCCAGTGACCGCAAACAATATTTTCTCGCTCCACTTCATGAGCCAGGATTTGATGCATTTGAAGAACTCTTCCCCAGTGGCGACCCGTTTGCGGAAGGAATCACATTTGTTACCCGTTATCGAATTTTCCCATTAAGTGTTGACCTGTTGGTTGGTGATGACGTTGTGGTTCCTGAAACCTTGGGCCCCAACGATACACTGATGAACATCCCTGAAGCCTCAGACCGGGCTCACGTGGGTGTTGGTTTCGTTGATCCAGTTATTGGCGATTTCCGTGTTATCGTTGGGCATGGTTATTTTCAACCGAATTCCGTCCAAATTCTGGTTGACACCCCTCCGGAAATTGAAGAAGCTGAAGGGGATGGTGCAGCCAACGCTCCTATAGCGGAAGGGATCAGCAACACCGAATTTCATTCCATTTGGATGACGGCTCAAGCCGATCCCGAAGATGACTTGGTTATCAATGTACGAGCTTGGATTGATGGTGGTTTGGAACCAGTCGAAGGTCAAATCAACCGCTTATCAAATGATTTGCCGAATCCCGAATCGTTGCAATCCAACGACGAATGGGCTGGTTTTCGTGAACTGTCCATAAATTTAGGTAGTGCCGGGACTCCTAGAATTGGTGCTTTCCAATACGATTATGTTGCCGCTACAGTAAATGGCGCATTTGAACCCGAACCCGGCAGTTTTTCTCCCGGCGGCGGAACTCCCGTCCAAACCTGGAGCATTTACTAATCGCCTGATTGATATCACAATTTTTATCCCCCGGTGTTCATTGAATGCCGGGGGTTTTTTATTCCTCAAATTTCCATTATTCTTTTATATCCTGAAATTTACCCAACTCAAATTTGACTAATTCCTCCAGATTCGGGAACAAATATGTATATCCTCCCTCTAACGCTTGTGTTGGGATTACCTTGGCGCTTACCAACAGCATTTCTTTGCCCATATCGCCCAGGGTTGTGTTGATTACTTGTTCGGGAACTTTGAAAAATGTGGGGCGGTTCAATACTTTTCCTAAGATTTTGGTTAATTCCTGGTTGGTTACACTATTGGGTGAAACGGCATTGATTGGGCCGGACATACCCTCGTTGTGCATCAAATGCTCAATCAAGCCCAGCAGATCATCGAGCGCGATCCAACTGAACTGCATTTGACCGCTGCCAAGGGGACCTCCCAATCCCAGTGAAAAGGGGGTGCGCATTGTTCCCAACACCCCTCCCAATGCAGTGATAACCACCCCGATACGCAAATTCACCACCCGGATGCCTGCTTGTTTGGCCTCTTCGGTCATGGCTTCCCATTCTTGGCACACATCAGCCAGAAACCCTTTTCCCGGCTCGCTCTCTTCGGTGAGTTCTTCTTTCCCCCGCCCACCGTAATACCCAATGGCCGATGCCGATATCAACGTTTTGGGGGGATTTTGCAGTTGCGATAATGTATCGCAGAGCAACTTGGTTCCTTTCACCCGGCTATTGCGAATGCGCTTTTTTTTCGCATCGGACCATAGTCCTAAAATACTTTCTCCCGCCAAGTGAATTACTACATCCACACCATCGAGTTTTTCGGTTTTGATTTCTCCTTCTGATGGATTCCAATAAATCTCATACTCGGTTTTCGGCTTTCTTCGCACCAGCCGGTACACCTCGCGGCCCGCGGTTTGCAAATATGCGCACAACTGAGACCCCACCATGCCTGATGCACCGGTTACGGCGATTTTTAATGGATGATCCACCTGAAATTTTTTATGCTGTTTTAGATCGTTCTTCAATCGCTCATGCCGAAAACGGAACATGGCATTGAGTTTCTCTCGAATGTTGTCACCAAAGAGCGAATCACCGAACCCACCCAATGGAGGCTGATATTCTACACTATCCATCAATTCACTGACTGAGTTTTCCACCGATTCAAATTTGTGAGTGTGGATCCATTTTTGGAACGGACCTCTCACTTGTTCATCCACAAATTGTTTATTTTCAGCGGTATTGTAATGCAAAGCCTCCCAGCAGATTTTTACCGGGCCTTTTACCAGATTGAAAATCAATCTTTCTCCATCTTTGATGCCCTGAGTACGCTGCACAATTTCCATCCGCTCCCAGGGCGGCGCCAGGCGCTCAAACGCCCCTGGCCGTGTATGCCAGCCATACAATTCTTCAACCGGTACGGGAAACTGGCTGCGATATTCAAATGTTGGCATGATCCACCTGATCTCTGACAAACCGGCAAATAGTCTGATCCATAAAACGGCCACACAATATATAATAATGTAGACATCTAGAATTCACTATATATTATTGCAGGCGAGGACGCCCACCA
>CAZEZQ010000701.1:2965-3775 GCA_964516245.1 uncultured bacterium
CAAGGCGCGTCTATGACCTGCGCTCCAAAAAAGACTTTTTGCCGAATTGTCATCTCTATTTCTTTTTCGAAAAATATGCATTCTTTTTCTCATCAAATTTCTTGAGCGCATTCCCTGCCCGTTTTTTACCTTCGTCGTAGATTTCTTCCACAGTCATATTTTTGACTTTTTCGCCGTGTTCTTCGCGAACCTGTTTCAACCAATTGAAAATCTGTTTCGATTTTTGGCCCATGATTGTTTACCTCCAGCATAGAACATTTGCCATTCACCCAACATCATAACAGAGAAACAAAAAACATGAAAACAATTCAAATCAGTTTTCCAACAGCCAGGCCCAAAAATAAAAACAGTATTCCCAATGCGCATTGGCCGAAAAGGTTGCCTGCCGCCAGCCACCATTCTGAATCTTGAAGCAAACCTGAGGTCTCGAACATAAAAGTAGAAAATGTAGTAAATGCTCCCATAAACCCCGACAAAATAATGACTCGTGTTTCACCACTGATAATGATGCGTTCTTCAGCCATAGACCAAATCAAGCCAAACATAAAGCTGCCCACAATGTTGCAGGCAAATGTGCCCCAAGGAAAACCAACTCCGGCCAGCCGCTGCACCAATCCCGCCAGGCCATACCGGCATACGGTTCCCAATGCACCCGCACACGCTATTAATAAAACTTTTTGCAGCACGATAATTCACCACTCCTCAGTGATTGATATCACTGGCGAACCGGCAAAAAGTCCGATCTAAAAATAGCCAATCAATATACAGTAACGATTGTATCTAACCTGTACTGTATGTTGCTGCAGGCGG
>CAZEZQ010000702.1:0-269 GCA_964516245.1 uncultured bacterium
GCTCCGCTACGGCAAACCAAAACAGAAATTTTTTCATTACATTTTTTATTTTTTTTCTGCCCCCCATTTTTTTCTTTTAATAGGAGATGAAAAATTTTCTGTTTTGATTTCCTCTTAATCAGAGGAAAGCGGAAACGCTCTAATCTTAATCGCAAAAGGACAAAAATTCCTTCCCCCCCATCCCCCTTCCTTTTTGCCCTTTTGCTTTTCGGGCTTCGCCCGATTTTTTTCGGCAGGGTTTGGGGCTGTGCCAACGAAGTTGGCGCGCC
>CAZEZQ010000702.1:279-3770 GCA_964516245.1 uncultured bacterium
CTTTTTTTACTTCTGTAAATCCACCAAATTATTAGAAGTAATAATAGAATCCACAAAAACCAGCCACTTGAATCTGATTTATTTCCTGGTTTGTCTATTGTTGATGATGCTATTTCATTATTGATATTATCTTCTGTTTCAGTATTATTCTTGTCTGGTTTTAAGAATTCTGGAATCAATGATTTAATAAAATCTTCAGTTTTTTTAATCACCTGACCAAACCCAGACTCATCTTCTTGTCCGCCTTGATTTTCAGTAGAATCATCTATATTGAGACTAGTATCTTCTAATGGTTTTTCATCATCAATCGGTAAGCTTGGTTTTGGATATTTATCATCAGTCGTTTTGTCCGTTCCGTTGGGCACGGTTTCTTCTTCAATATCCCCAAAAATCGCAAATTTAGTTAAATGATCAACTTGAAAAACCGCTTGATTATTAGCAAAAACTGCGTCTGGAATTAAAACCCACTGCTGATTAGTTTCATTAAGCCAATATACACCGAGATCATAAGCACTTTGAAGATTAATCGGAATTGGTAAAGTAATTGTAATAGACTGGCTAAAAGAATGAACAAAATTACCATCTTGATCTTCGGCTGTTACATTATAAAAAACTGAATTTATGAGTTGAATATCCGGCAGAACGAGATTATTATTTTCTGAAGATAATGGTTCTAAACTAATATAAAAAGTTGTTTTACTTGGGACATTTGCCGAAGGGACATCAACAATTACTTGACCATTGAAAGTGTCTTTTGTGTATCGTCCAGATTGATCAGGGTCAATGGTTAAGTTATCATTAAGTGTTTCTACATGGCTTGGTTTGGAGGGAGGAATAAATCCACCACCACCTCCACCACCAGAAGCCACGCAAGCGCCACCGGAAACTATATAACCACTATCACAAGTAGCTGGACCACAAGTCGGATAAGCATTGTAGGTAGAAGCATTGGCTACTGTTGGGCAAGTTGGTCGCCAATCGGTCCGCACATCACAATAAGTCGGACAATCAAAATTTATTGTGCCGACTAAATCACCAGTAGCTGTCCCAGAAAATTTGCCAGTCACAGTATCAATAGATACATTATCAAAATCAATCCAACCCAATTGCTCACCCCAAGCATATCCAGAAAGATTACCAGCATCATTTAAAACTCCGCCTTGGGCGGGATTGAACTTTATCCAACTACTATTTTTTGACCAGGCATACCCTGACAAAGTATCATTTTCTACAATTACATTTTCAAAATTAATGTAGCCGACATTATTGCTCCAAGCATATTTATATGAACTCAAAACAGTTCCGGCAAAAACCGAAGAAGCTAAAGAAAAAAGAGCTATCGTAAATATAAAAATGTGAAATACACCTCTTTTATGCATAATTATTTTTGACCAGAAATTATTAGAATATCAGCCTTTGGAACGGTTTCACCCTCTGGCATAGAAACTACTTCTCCACCGAGGGCAGAGGCAATTTCCTGCACTTCATTTGAAAATTTTCCAGATAAATCAATAATTAGATTTTCTTGATAATCTTTTTTAGTGGCGTTGGTAAGATCAGTGGTTTGTGAATTTGGATATTTTTCTTTGATTATCTTTTCGGCTTGACCAGAAAGTCCGATTGTCTCGGTGCCGTTGTAATAAGCGATTTTTGGATCAATTATGACTTGTGGAGTTTGGGAAATAGGCTCTTCATTACCTATACCACCTTGTTCTTGTTGGTCAATCATTAGCGGAGCAACATTAATAATCTTATTATTAGATGGACGATAAAGAATTGCTTGCATAGTATTAGTATAAGCTAAAAGTTTGTCTCCATTTTGGGCTTTAGCGAAGAATGGTTGGTCTTTTAACTTTTCTATATCCAAAACTGTTGCCACGGTTGGAGTTTCGTCAGTTGGCAGTTCCATTAATTTGCCCAAACTATCAACTAGGCTTTCAGTTTCTTTTTCTGCCTCTAAATTTGGATTGGCTTTAAGGGCACTATATTGTTTGAAATAATAAACAGAAGTAATTATCCCACCGACAGCTAAAAGTATAACAAAAATTGTTAGCCACCGCTTTAAACCGATGTGTTTTATAAAACTCGCTTTGCTAATTTTTTGCGTTGCTTCTATTCCCGAATTTATTGTTTTTTTAAACATATTTTTTAGTTAAAAAATTATATAGTTCTAATTATTCTATTGATTCATCACCAGAAGGTTCGCTTGGAGTTGGAGCTTCTGTGGCTGGTTCTGATACTGGCTCAGATTGAGTTTTTGGTTCGCTTGGAGTTTCTGCGGGTGTTTCAGGTTCAGACTCTTGAGTTTGATCTTGACCTTCATCTGTAGAGGTTTCGTTTGTTGATGAATCTTCGGCAGGGGCAGATTCTTCTGCTTGTTCTGTTTCAGTTATTGGCTCAGTAGATTCTTCTGTTTCTTCAGCAGGAGCTTCGTCTGATTCGTCTATTTTCTCAGTATTTTCGGACTCAGTTGTGTCTGACTCAGTTTCTTCTTGAGTTGCTTGTTCTTCACCTTGCTCAGATTCGCTTGCTTCAGGCTGATCAGTAGATTCTGTTTGATCCACTTCTTCTTCATTGGTAACAGAATCAGTATTATTTTCAACTACTTCTTCAGGTGCTGGACTTTCAACTGCTGGACTGGCGGCAGACTGCTCAGGTTGCTCTGATGATTGTTCAATATTTTCTTCATTATCAATCACCTCAATATCTTCTCGCAAGCCATCACTAAACAATCTCACACCATTTTTACTACCGAAAGAATGCCAACTGAAAGCAATATCTTTGTCGCTTTGCGCTGGATCAATTGCGATTTTAAATCCATTAACTGTCACATCACTTACATAATAATCAGAAAGAGTTCCAGCAGTCATTTTACTAATAGTTACAACCGGCTGATAATTGTATTTATTTTCAAACACAATTTCCACCTCTGTCGCTCCAGCTCTGATCACCGCTTCACCGACAGTATCCTTGCCCAGATCAACCTCACCGACAATTACTAGTCCACCAGAGAGAACAAGATCATCCAACGTGTCTAGCCCGACCAATGAACCGGCTTGCAAAGCTTCAATCTGCGACTGCTGTTCTTGAATGGCGTGGATAGTCGGAGTAATCAGACCGACATAATTTAATCCTAAATAGCCGTTTTCTGGATCAATCACACTGACAAAATCAGGGAAATATTCCTGGACATTTTGGGCAGTAAATCCTAGCTCTTTGGAGTCATCACCAATCATGTTGAAAGATATTGCCTTGAGCTGCATGAGTTTTTCTAATGAACCGTCAAGGGATACAAGGTTTTCCTTCAGGCGTTCATCTGAAACGTCAGTGATGGCACCTGTATATTCAATGTCACCGGTGACATCCAAAGCCACACTTGGGCTGGCCATACCGATGCCGACGCTGCCATTGAAGGATGCACCGCCCTCATTATAAAATTGTATCTTTCGATTTGTGTCAGCTGTCCCTGCTCCAACAATATCTAAAGCATC
>CAZEZQ010000703.1:0-3770 GCA_964516245.1 uncultured bacterium
ACCGCTGATGGGTCACTGGTGTCTACAGGCGGAACGCTTGTGCTGGGGTCTTCTACAGGTGTTTGCTTAATTTGGAATGACGAATATTGATCGTATTCATATTTGGTTAGACGGGGAGCCTCTCCAAGTTCTACATCGTTGGAGAAAACTGGAATTGAGAAGGAAGTGAAAAGAACGAAAATACAGAATAACCACATTAAACATTTCTGTTTCATTTGAATCTCCTTATGTAATATTTTTTAGTATTGGAATTTTTGTAAAACTTTTTATTTTTCACCTTGAAACATCTACCCAAGATAAAACTGAAATTGATATTACACAATAATTTCATTTTGTCAATAAAATTTATATTTCAACTGGAAAAAGGTAAAAAACTTAAGGGAGAATTTTAATGAAATGAGTTGATTAGTAAACAATAGGCAGTTAAACACAATAAATGATCTATTTCATTTTTTAAAGTTTAAATGTAAAGATGAATGAGTACTAATTTACTGAACTTAAATCATGTTTGCACAAATAAGGATGTATAGCACTGGCGGCTAATGAGTTTTGGATAGATTGACGTTGTTCCTCATTCAGACCCTTTAATGGCTGGCGAACGGAACCACAATTTACTCCCAACCAGGTCATAATGGCTTTTCCTACAGCAATTTCATTGTATTGAGTCACCAAACGCACCAGTTCAATTGATAGGGATTGCAAGTTGCGCGCTTCATCCAAATTTCCATTTTGATATTCTTGTATCAAACGCTTGTAGAGTGGTGCAGCATAGTTGTAGGTGCTGCCCACCGCCCCGTCGATGCCATATATCAATGCAGCCAGCAAGAGTTCATCCCGCCCGAATAATATATTAAAGCGGTGGTTTTCCAACCGCAGGCAAGCGAACAAATCCACAAAATCATTATGAGTGTATTTGATGCCGGCCAGGGTGGGAATCTCTTTCGCCCCCAAAGATAAAAAGTCAAACATAGAGAAATATACATGGGTCAAACTGGGGATGTGATAAAAATAAAACGGGGTATGAGGAGCACTGCTTGCAACTTCCCGGCAATAGCCGGTCAAATCAGATACATGAGACGGGCGATAATAAGTAGGGGCAACTGTAGAAATGGCAAATGCCCCTATATCTTCTGCATGGCGCGCCAGGCTTTGACAATACTCCATGCAATCGTCACCTACATGAACGATCACAGGAAACTCTCCACGGCTGCTTTCCATCCAGCATTCCGCTACGCGTTTGCGTTCTTCGAAAGTCAACAATTTGCCTTCACCAGTAGTACCGCAAATAAAAGCGCCATCAATTGGATTGGATTGATACCATCTGGCTTGATGTTCAATCTGGCCGAAATTGATTGAACCATCCTCATGCATAGGCGTGTGAGAGGCAGCAATGAGTCCTTTTAATTTATCAGGCATCCTGTCATTCCTTATGCGTAGTGGTTAAAAGATTTATTTGGAGTTTGTCGATTGAACGGATTGTGTAGTAATCAAACTGAAGACATAACTGATTACAAACGCCGAAACAATGCCAATCGCGGCGTAGGTTTGGGTATGCCATTCAAATTCATATTTGATGATGGCCAGCAAAGCCGTGCTGATCACCATACCCGCCACCACGCCAATTTGGTTGGCTTTGCGTGTGAAAATTCCCACACAAAAGATTCCTGCAAGCACTCCGCCAAGCAGGCCTTGCACCGCGACAAATAGATCCCAAGCGCCTTTTTGATCTGGATTCCCCAACAGGATATGCGCCACCCAAATGGCCAAAACGGTAGCAACTATACCAGCAACAATTGTGATGATTCGAGCCCAAAATAGCCGGTTCTTGTCATCCCCATCCGGACGGCGGAACCGCTTGTAAAAGTCGGTGATACACACGGTGGCAATAGAGTTCAAACTAGAATCCAGGCTCGACATGGATCCCGCAAAAATCGCGGCGATGAGCAAACCCGAGATGCCCACCGGCATTTCATGCACAATAAAATAGGGGAAGATGCGGTCGAATTCCACACCGCTTTCCAGCGCTCCTGGATGTGTGGTATAAAACGAAAACAAAGCTGTCCCTAAAAAGAAAAACAGCAATGAAGCGGGGATAGTGACCAATACACTCAGCCACAGGCAATTGCGTGCTTCGCGGTCTGAGTCGACCGTGAAATAACGCTGTACCACGGTTTGATCAGAAGTGTATGGAACCAAATTGGTAAAAAACGCTCCGATCAGTATAAACCAAATCAAATCTTTTGAAACATTGGGATCCGTATGAACCATAGCAAATTTGTTGTGTTCTTGACCAATTTCGATCACGCCTGACAGGCCACCCTCCACATCCGCACAGATCAAGAATAGGGCTAAGAATGCACCTACTACCAATACAAAAGCCTGGATGACATCTGTCCATATCACCACCTCGATTCCACCCATAACCGTGTAGATAGTGGCCAGCACTCCCATCACAACAATCATCCAATAAACGGAGAGTCCTGTAACTTCTGCCAGTGCTAAAGCTGGCAGATAGAGCACGATGGCCACACGTCCGGTTTGCATTAAGATGTAGGCCAAAGCCCCGTAGGCACGGGTTTCGGGGCCGAAACGGGTTTCCAGAATTTCGTAAATGGAAGTGTATTTTTGCTTGCGGTAAAGCGGTAAAAAGCAATAGATGATAAACACGCCCACAACAGGGATGCCCAAGTTAAATATCAACCAAGCCCAATCAGTCTCATAGGCCATGCCGGGGATGGAGATATAAGTAATGGCACTGAGTTGGGTGGCAAAAATAGAGATGCCTACAGCCCACCATAATATTTTGCGGTTGCCCACAAAAAACCGTTCGGTCGAACCTTCTTTGCGCGAGAAATAGTATCCTACGGCCACCATGGCAGCGAGATACACAAACAATACAATATAGTCGAGTAAATAAAATCCGTTTGTCATTGACTTTCTTTACTATCGTTGGAATTAAATCAAAATCACATAATTTGTTGATCTTTCTTTATCTTTAAATGTTATCATTTATGGTTTCAAGTCTGGCGCCGGCGGTGCCTCTTGAAGTGGAACCCATCGATTAAGGCGTTCAATCAAATCTTTATATTTAGGATCATCAGCCACATTGTGCCATTCATGAGGATCGGATTGATGATCGTACAATTCTAAAGATTCATCAGCGTATACAATTAAACCTTATTGCCTTGAGCGATAGGATTTGCGCAAGGCTTCGGGAATTTCTCCATCTCCAGTGGTTTCGCCTTCAAGCAGCCAAGAAAGGTTGAAACGGGCGATATGCGAGCCATCGCCGTTCCCTCCCTCAAAATGCAGGAAGATCCATCCTTCGCTGGGAGTTTCCGGGCGGCCGGCCGTTAAAGATGAATAACGGCTTGGGCCATCGAAAACCAGCCGTTTCACCGGCCATGTTTTTCCACCATCAAAACTGGCCCATACGGTTACGCGTTCCCGCTTGGGATTCGGAGTATCCAAATTGCTAAACAACAAAATATCTTGATTGTTGACTGGCAAACGAGTTAACCCGCCCATGCAGCCGTACGAGCGGTCTTGCCGGCCATCGGGCAACACTTCAACGATTTGCCAATCTTCCCAGGTTTTTCCGCCATCATAACTCCATGCACAACGGCGGCGGGTGTTTTGTGGGCGCTGATCCCAATGAACCCGGGAATTGTAGTACAAAGTTCCATCCGCCAGTTCTGCAATCGCGCCTTCTCCTGTACCGTTTTCAGGGAAAGGCTCGCTGGTTTGCCAAGTATGGCCGCCGTCATCGC
>CAZEZQ010000704.1:0-2312 GCA_964516245.1 uncultured bacterium
TGGTGAAGTGCCTGCCGAGCAGCTCTGACTCATCATATTGGTATATTTCGCAATCGTACCGTTCTCGACATAATTGTCCAGCGCCGATTGCTCCACTCGAAAACCAGGGGGGATGCCGATATCGATCATCACCATTTCCAATTGCATCGCTTTTTTGTTGGTGGCGGTGATATTGCATGTCACGGTATCGTTCCGGCGCAGTTCTGAACGGTCGTATTGTACGGCAATATCGAACATTTCTTCACGTTGTTTGCCTTCTGGCCAAGGCATGAAGTATTTGCCCACCACTTGATATAACAACTGGCCTTCACCGTCCATTTTGATCTGTACTTGATTGGCGCCGGCATCGGCATGCTGTGAGACGTCTAGCTGATGAAATACATCCGAATTTTCCGGTGTGATTTGCAGTGTTTCCGCTTGCTCGCCATTCACCGAAATGGTAACCGTGGCCTGGCTTTCTTCGGTGCGGCTGCCCAGCGATTCAAGCATGGCTTTCAATGCCAACACCGTGCCGTGGGTAGTGCCCCAGGTGCCATTGGGGTCTTTGGCTTCAATTAACCAGTTCAACGCTTTGCCCAATTCGGAGTGATAGCGCCCATCTTGATTGAGGGCCAGCGCCGCCCAGGCTGTGGTTTCAACCCAGGCATGTTTGCCGCGCGCGAAACTCATGCTGGCTTCTGATTCCCAATGCATATTCTCGCCATCGATGTTCCCCATCTGCACCAACCGGTCCAGAGAACGTTTGGTGGCGGCATGATCGGGGTCAAGGGCGAGCAGCGAATTGCACAAAATGGAAAGCGTATAGGCATCGTCTGCGTCGTTGGCGTGGTCCAACAGATAGCCTTTGGTTTTTTCCAGGGCAGGGGCGTCACCGGCCTGGGCCAAAGCAAGAGCAATATAAGCCGTGACCAGCAAATCGTTGCCTTGAATGCTCTTCCACATTTCGGCGTGAGCATAATTTTCATCCGGCTCCCAGGCGCCGTCTTCTTTCATTTGGCCATGCAGCCAGCGCTTGGTGCGGCCGATCACATTGGGGTCGACATCATACACTTCGCTCATGTCGCTGAATTCCATCAGCCCGTATGCGCTCAACACCCGCTGTGCCGGTGGGTTGCCGAACACATCGAAACCGCCGCCGCCGATCTCAAAAGTCAGAAGCCGTTGATACCCTAGGTTGATGTATTCCAACGCTTTCATTTCGATTTCTGGCGTGATGCGGTCTGACTCGCGCATATAGTTCAACGCCAGAATGTTGGGATAGGTGGTAGAACTGGTTTGCTCGAAGCAGCCATAGGGCATGCTGAAGATGGCGTCCAACCCTTCCACCACCTGGCTGAACACACCGGGATACACTTTCACGAACAAACGGTCTGCCCCTTCGATGCGCCCATTGGGGTAGGTGACCGTCTCTTGGTGAATGGAAGACAACCGGCCGTTTTGATTCTCATACATCGGTTTGCCGTTGGGGCGCACTTCGATGCGTTTGCCCATGGCGTCGTTGTCTTCAGACCCCCAAGCGTACACAGTGATGGGTTGATGCCCCAATTTTTTGGCTTCGATGCGGTAAGTGACAGATGTGACTTCTTCTGCACCCACTTGAATGGTTTTTTCCAAGTCGCCTTCGAGTAGATCAAACCAGCCCGCGTTTTCCAGTTCGATGCGAACTTCTTGCGCTTTGTTTAGATAGTTGTGTACAGCAACGGGAATCGTCACTTCATCGTTTTGGATCAATGCAATAGGCAGATCGAGATCGATGAAGAAAGGCTTGAATACCCGCAGCGCAGCCGTGGCATCGCCCAAGGCACCGCTTTTGGCGTTGGCCATGGCGCTCATGCGCCAGGTGGTGATGCTATCGGCCATGCCCAGCTGCACACGCGCCTGGCCCTGCGCATCAGTGATCAGCTGCGGGGTGTAATAGAGGGTTTCGGGGAAATAGCGCCGCACCCGCACCGCTTGTTCTTTATCTTCTTCTCTATCTTCTTGTATTTTGGCAGCAGCGATTTTTAACTGCTCTAACTGTTCTTCGCTTAGCAAATCAACATCGATTTGATCTCCAATCGCCTGTTTCAATGCCTCTTGGTTCAACTGGCCGCCGATCACCACCGGGCCGCTCGTGTCGGCCTGGTTCAATTCTTCGGCAAGATCAAAAGTAGTTGTCTCATCAAAAAAATCGCCGGGCTGAGTTGCAACATTCAATTTATCATTGTCATCTTCAACGTCTGTTCCCAAACTGGTTTGAAAATATTCTTCTGTTTGAGGTATATTTTCTGTTTTTTTGAAATTTAAGCTAACATTTATTTGATCTCCACCAT
>CAZEZQ010000704.1:2322-3767 GCA_964516245.1 uncultured bacterium
TGCTCGAGAAAAAAAGTATGTAGCCGTCTCTTCAGCACGGCCGCGTTGAACTGGTTCACCGGCGGCATAAGGCAGAGCTTGCATTTTCTCTACTTGAACCCCTTTGGCTTCAGCACCCCCCATACCCATACCAAAGAACATGTTTTGTTCTGGTGCATTTGCTCTCTGTTCAGGAGCAACTCCATTTACACCAAGAGCATTATCTTGTCTTTCCTGCATCGGCCTGCCGCCTGCTACTCTTTCTTGTATTTGTATTCCCGGCATTTGCGCTCCTCCCTGTGCTGCAGGGCGCATGCGCAGCATTCTACCAAATCGGGCCCGATTGTACTGAAAGCGAACATCGTCACCCGTGTGCAACTCTTGATCCCGGCCTGCGCTAAGCAACTGGATGTTATTATTTTCATTCTGTACAAAATAAGGCGTGCTCCACGGGTCGATTAAGTTGACATCCGATGGATTTTCTCCCTCGGCCAAGAGAAATTCATCCACCGGCTGTGCCTGGTTCGGCGCATTGCGAAATACATTGCTATATTGCTGGCCGATTTGCTGCAATTCTTGTTGGGCTTGTTTTTGCTTTTCGATTAGGCTGTTTTTGTTCAAGGCAAACTCAGAATGCATATCCAATTTAGAGAGCAGGGCACGTGATGCGTTCGCGTTTTTCTTGAAATCACGCGCTGAGACGGGAACGATCTCATCGAACTTCATGCCATGAATTTCGTATTTGGGCTGCAATAGTTCTTCTTCGATGGCAAAGAAGATTTTGGCGAGACCTGGTTGTTTTTCGCTAAGGCTATATACGCTCTCATCCACAATGTGCATCCCTAATGCGGCTTGCACTGGCTGGCCTTCACTGCCACGCACCGCAATTTTGAGTGTGGCTGGCTGGCCGGGGCGGTATTGCTCTTGATCGGAAGCAATCTCGATTCGCAGATCATCATTGCGCAACACCACCACCTGCCGGGTATCGCGCACCATATTGCCGTCTTTGCGGATGATGTAGGCATTGAGCGCCAAGGTCCCGGTGAGCGTATTGTCCAAGGGCAAACTGAGATCGGCTTTCCCATTGTTTAGCCGAATTGAATGGGTTGCGACCGTTTGATCGTTTTTGATGATGTCTAAAAACACCGGCATGCTGTCGGAGATACTGGATAGCACTTTTAAATTGAGTTTGCCGCCCACGCTATACACCCCTTGATCGGGCCGCAGCAGAATTTGATCGTCTTGAGGATTAACCAAAATCGTGTATTACGGACCGGGCCGGTGTGGAAAGACGACAAATCTTGAATACATTTACAAGGTCTTCAAAAAGCAGGTCAAAGGAGAGATGGTCTCGATAAACACGGATGGCGACCGGACGCTCTTCTTTGATTTTTTACCCCTGGAGCTCGGCAAACTCAAAGGCTGCGATGTACGGGTCCAATTGTATACCGTACCAGGCCAGGTTC
>CAZEZQ010000705.1:0-3765 GCA_964516245.1 uncultured bacterium
AAGCCATCCACCTTTCGCATAGTTTCGTAGGATGGGTCACACCGTCCGACCCATCGGGATATTGCTATCACTCTGGCATCCGAAGAGGAGGGCGAGGCTCCCGCCGAGCCGCGAATGCTTCACCAATGAACATTCAAGCCATCCACCTTTCGCATAGTTTCGTAGGATGGGTCACACCGTCCGACCCATCATTCATTGCATTCATTTAGGATGATCAAAATACCGTCCGCAAGACAAACATCAACAACCCTGCCTTTCAAAACAAGATTCTGTTAGTCTAAACTCTCCAATCAAATCTAGGGAGAAAACCACATGAAACGCCGTAACTTCTGCCAAACCGCCGCCATGGGAAGCTTAGGATTCTCACTCGCCAACTGCGCCCAAACCGAGATCGTGCAATCACCATCAACACCACCCAACATCGTGATCATCTTCACCGACGATATGGGCTATGGTGACATAAACTACACCGGCCACCCCACCATCCATACGCCGAATCTCAATCAGCTGGTGCACGAAGGCACAGTGATGACTCAGTTCTATTCAGCATCGTCCGTGTGCTCTCCCTCGCGCGCTTCATTGTTGACGGGACGCTACCCGGTGCGTACCGGTGTGATCAAGGTGCTTTTTCCCCATCACAATGTTGGGCTGCCGCAAAACGAAATCACCATCGCCAGCATGCTCAAGCAAAAAGGTTATGCCACAAGCTGCGTAGGCAAATGGCATTTGGGCCACAAGAAAGAGTTTCTCCCCACCAGCCACGGTTTCGACATGTATTACGGCATCCCCTACAGCAACGACATGGTCGAGGGCCGCAGCAACTTCCCTCCCCTGCCCCTAATGCGAAACGAAGAGATCATCGAAGCGCCGGTCGATCAAACCACCATCACCAAACGTTACGCAGAAGAATCGGTGAAGTTCATCCAACAATCCGCAAGAGCCGATAAACCTTTCTTCTTGTATTTCGCCCACACCATGCCCCACGTGCCGCTGTACCGTTCGGATGATTTTGAAAACGTATCCAAACGCGGCCTCTACGGCGATATAATCGAAGAGATTGATTGGAGCGTGGGTGAAGTCATGAAGGCGCTCAAAGAAGAAGGCGTGGATGACAACACCTTAGTCATCTTTACCAGCGACAACGGCCCCTGGCTTTCCAAACGCCTCAACGGCGGCAGCCAAGGCCTGTTCCGCTCCGGCAAAGCCACCACCTGGGAAGGCGGCGTGCGCGAACCCTTCATCGCCCGCTTCCCCGGCAAGATCCCCGCAGGCAATGTCATCACCGAAATGGGCAGCACCCTCGATCTCTTCCCCACCTGCCTGGCTCTCGCAGGAATCGATATGCCCCAAGACCGGCCTTATGACGGACACAATTTGCTACCGGTCATAATGGGAGAAGAGTCAGAATACGACACATTCTACTACTTCTACAACGAAACCATCTGCGCCATGCGCTGGCAGCAATACAAACTCCACGTGCGAGTTTTTGAAAGAGAGTTCCGCTCCGAACCCGCCAACCCGCCGCAATTGTATAATCTACTCAAAGACCCATCCGAACAATACGACATCGCCGCTGAGCATCCTGAGTTGGTGCAGAAAATGCAGTCGATGATAGATTCGTTTCAGGAGGAAGTGAGGGTGGGCAATCCGAATTGGGAGATGGTGGAGAAGTTGTAGGATAGGTCGGCTGTTTTGACCCATCATTGCACTATGGAGCTGAATAAGCTATACAAATTGTCGAAGATATTGAACTTCGGACAAATGAGGTTGCTTGAGTCTGTGTTCTTCAGTATTTTAAGAAATTAATGGAGACTTGAATGAAGTTCAGTGAACTTGTTCGCTTTCTCGAGAAAAATAGGTTCTAGATTGTGAAGGAAAAAGGATCGATCCGGTACTATGGAAAGCCGGGCTGGCCACGGCTGATCCGAGTAGACTATCACGGTTCCAAGGAAGTCCCTTCGGGAACCTGTCATAGCATACTCAAAGCTGCTGGCTTAAAATAATCTTGAGGAGATAAACTGATGATTGAACTCCCATATTCCCTGGTCATCGAAGCAACTGATGAACCCGACTATTTCGGCTTTTATTCGTCCGAACTGGAAGGCTTCACAGGCATCGGACACTCCGTCGAAGATTGCCTATATAAAGCCAAATGGGGGATGCAGGAACACGTCGAACTACTTCGAGAGCAAAACATCCCAGTACCAGAGCCAAATCCCGACCCGAAAATTATCATCCAGAATAGCAAGGTGGAATCTGTAGCTTGATGAGTTTCAAGAGGACGTTTGGGAAGGGAATACGAATTGGGAGATGGTGGAGAAGTTGTAGGGATGAGTTATTGGAGTGTGGGTTGAGTTTATACAAATTTGTATTGAATGTTTAGGAAATTTTGCTTAAACTAAAAATTGTTGAATGAATTGTTGGGGCTAAAGGAGGTTAGCATGGCTATTACTGGTGTTACGAAAGAAAAATATCAACGTTTTCTAGAAAAAGGAGGTAGTCTATCTTTTCAAATTTATTCCTCTGACATCGACTCCACAGGTGGCTTTGAGGATTCGCTTTTAAAAAGCCAGATTGAGTCGGGATTCGAACTAAAACCGACCTCTTTGCGGGAGGGTTCCGTAGAGGAGGTCCAATTGCTCATTTATGGGGAACCTTGGACACAATTCGTAGCGCATGTATACAAGCATGGTGGAAAGATTATTTATCGAAAGCTGCCAAACGGACGCTATGAAGCGCAAGCGGATGTTCCCTGTAAGTCCTAACAATAGCTTCAACCTGGACTGGCTTTTCCACTAGCACTTTAAAGCCAGTTTGTTAAACAGAAGAAAGATTGATAAAAACAACTACTGGAAAAACGTTCAAGATATTCATTACTGAGCAAGAAGGTGGCTATTGGATTGCCACAGTTTTCTATACAAAAATAGTAAAGTAGATGCCAAACATTTTTCAGAAACCAACCGCAGTGAAGCATATCAAAAAAGCACAGAATGGACGCTTAATAATATTGATGACATATCTATAATTGATTCACTTTAAAATAATTCAAAATGAAACATTATCTCGATTACAAAACTACGCCAAAGTACGCAACATATTTAAAGAGGCATAAAGAAAGGTATAAAGATCAAGAAGTAATATCTAAAAGCGAATTTAATAGGCTATCATCCATGAGCTGTTATTATTGCGGTACAGAGGGACCAAATGGAATTGATAGAATTGATTCTTCCTTAGGATATATTGAAGGAAATTGTGTTCCATGTTGCAAGCATTGTAATTACGTTAAAGGTGACTTGTCATCAACCGACTTCAAAACTTGGAAAAATAGATTTATTTCAAAACAAGCCAAAGGGTAAGGTATGACCACTGAAACCATAAAAATCATTGCAGCCATTTTTAGTATTGTTGGTTCTGGTATTTTAGCATTTAGAGTAACTGGAATTCTCTCAGCTCTCTCATTGTTTGCGAATGCCCATGAAGTAAATATTCAGCAATTAATGCCCGACAATCAGGCGAGAAATATTTGCAATCTTGGTAATTCAACAGCACATGTTGAAAGAGCACAGAAAAAGGGGCTTCTTATTGCAGGATTTGTTTGTGTGATCTTATCTGGTATCTTGCAGCTTGTTACGCTTTTGATGTCATCTGCATAACAAATCACTACACTGGATTGTTACTCCGCTGTGCTCGGTAAAAACCAGTGAGTTCAGCCGTTCTGCAACAAGACACACTCAACAAGTTGCCAATAGGAGGCCGCCCATGTTA
>CAZEZQ010000706.1:0-3741 GCA_964516245.1 uncultured bacterium
CCAACCGAGGCTCGGCGGGAGCCTCGCCCTCCCCATAAACTCATTACCCATTGATATAATTCAACTTGAAAATCTGAGAGACAAATTCTTGCAATTTGCCTGCTAGAATCTAATTATAAATATTTATAACTACAAATTGACTTAAGTGCAATATTATCAGCATTCGGGGCAGACACAGGGGTCTGCCCCTACAATGATAAAATTTCAAATTTTTTTGGTTGGAATCTAAATGAATTTTTGGATTTCTCATGAAGGTGAATAAAATTATTAATACTATTTACAACAATTTAATACTCTGAAATATATACACTTACAATACTTTAATTAATGTCGTTTCAATGCACACCGACTTCACCCGTTATAGTTGGATTATAATATTCAACAAATTCCTGAAATTCCATTATTTGCAAATTTTTCTTAAAATCTTACATTAATTTCACAAAATTCTAAAAAAGTCCTTGACCTAAGGGGAGTTATCATTATATCATTCAAAGTGTTATGGCAAGCAACAATCGTTCAAAACCCAATCCTGTCCCGATGGAGAAAATTCCTAAAAAGATTTATTACTCCATCAGCGAAGCCAGTGAATTCACTGGTGTAGAAGCTCATGTGCTTCGCTATTGGGAAACGAAATTCACGAAATTGAATCCAAAACGAGTGGGGGGGAATCAACGAAAATACACTCGAAACGATATTGAACTTCTCTATGAGATTGTGCATTTATTATACGATGAAGGATATACACTTGATGGAGCGGAAAAAAAGTTAAAATTGGGTTTGCAAGCATTAAAAGCAGAACGTGAAGCCGAACAAGAAAGGCTTGCTATTTTGTCTCAAAGCCAATCATCACTCGGAACAGACCCCAAAAGCGAAGAGCGCAAAAGCCTATTGAAAGAAATCAAGAATGAATTGAATTCGATACTTCAACTTTTGAATTCATAATCAATTCATAAATCCCTGAGCCGGCCAAAAGTCTCCTATTTACACGTAATAATTACATTGCGTAACTATCTTATTGAATCAGCCATTATTTTCTGGTGGTTCAAGTTTTACTTTTGATGGATCATCGATAAAGGTCCATTTATCTTTAGGAAATAGAAGATTGTCTATACTCGCTAAACCGCCTCCACCGAACAACAAGCATAATGACATTCCTATAAGAGCCAAATTGTATTCAAATCCATCATTGTAGACAAAAAAACCATTTTTGCCGTGCACGGTCACGATTGCCCCAATCATAACTATGAGAAACAATACGCTGACTTCTCTTGTCAACAAACCAATCAACATGAATATCCCACCGAAGAACTCAACGATTCCCACAAAATATGCTGTAAACGAGGGCATAAACAATCCCATATTTTCAAACGATTCGGCGGTTCCTGCAAAACCGCTGCCGCCAAACATCGTGGTTACCTTTTGAGAGCCGTGAGCAATAAAAATAATCGCTAAGGTTAACCGTAATAGAAATAGCCCCAAGTTGCTTTGATTGCGAATCAATTGTTCAAGCATGCATGTATCCTTTCACTTTATCTAACAATAAGAATCCGGTATCTTCTTACCTAATATTCAGTTGCCAATACCCAGATCAAAACTTGCAGCTTGGTTCAATCAACTGAATTTGCTTGAAAATAAGAAAATATCGATTGCGAAAATACAAATCGTATTCGCAATTGATTTTTCATTCAATCCGAGGAAAGCCAACTTTGCAACCCCGAAATTCAATCTTTCAGAAGAACCTCAAAGCGCTTGAAAGTTCGCAGCCCGAATTGGCTGCGCGTGTGAAACAGCATTCCCCTTCCCCACAATACGAAATGTTTCTGACCCAATCAGGGGCTTACTCACTCATGATACACGAAACACCTCCAGTATATTTCCATGACCGGAGTGATCCCATAGCGGAAGCCAAAAACCAATTGAAACAAATCGATATGGAATCGCCCTCTACTTTAATTGTGATGGGATTCGGATTGGGCTATCTGCTGGAAATGTTATGGGATTCAAACAAAAGCAAATTTACTGCATACCTACTTATCGAATGCGATCTTTCTCTTTTTTCGTATTTTTTACAGTATCGGGATTGGACTACCTTACTGACCGACCCACGAGTGAAGATTGTGGTTTCTGATTGGCCTGAAGAAGTTCCAACTGCGGCTCAAGCGTTGCTTCCACAAATAATGGGCAGTGGGGTCCAATTTTTAGAACATACACAATCTGTTGAATACTATGATAAATTTTATAAGCAAGTTTACGAGCAGTTGCGCCGGTTTTTGCGTCAAGCTTCAGCTGAATCTGAATTTCTGGCACGCCATGGTGCTCTCATTCAGCGGAATACGATCGCCAATATTCCAGCAATCTTAAAGAGCCACGGACTTGAGAGCTTCAAAAACCAATTCAACAATCAACCAGCTGTTTTAATCGCCGCGGGTCCATCACTGACCAAAAACCTCCATCAATTGGTTGAGTATCAAGAACGTGTTCTCCTATTCTGTGTCGATACAGCCTACCGAATTGCTCTTAAACATGAAATCATCCCCCATTTCGCAGCAGCGACTGATCCGACCGAATTGAATGAAAAGCACTTTGAAGGAATACCGCCCTCTTCAAAAACAACACTTCTTTACGAATCCGATGTGTATCCGAGCATTCCACTGCATTGGCAAAGCCATCGAATTTTTATAAATTCCACAAAAGCGCCCATCAATCAATGGATCGAATCGACAATTGGACCATACGGGACATTCGAACAGAGTTTAACTGTAGCGCATGCTTTATTTACCGCTGCCACACACATGGGCTGCTCACCCATCGTCTTAATAGGGTTTGATTTGGCCTTCCCCCGGGAAGGTGGCACAACTCATGCGCAAGGGGCGGCATTGAACCGGAAACTCGATCATGCAAAAGTTCATGATACGCAACTTCGGATTCATGGCACCTCATTCCATCAAGATGATACATTGGAATCGATCACCTGGGTTGATGGAGTCGATGGAAATATGGTTCCAACATCCAAGACGATGGCTGTCTTTCTTCAAACCTTATCCGCTTCCATACAAAAATGTACATCGAAAGTGTATGACGCTACGGAAGGGGGTGCCCTAATTCAAGGAAGTATACCGGTCTTACTGAATGAAATTTTGCCTTCACTTCAAACTACCACACAACTCGCAGACCTCGTTTCGCAATTACCGCCCCCACCAGTTCAAACCAATAGAATATTTAATGAAATTGATCGTCTTTCCGAAGGGTTGGCCCATGTTATGGAAAAATCCAGAGAAGCACTATATATTATCCAACAAATAATTCCATCTCTTTCTCAATCTCAGCAACATCCAAATCTTGCAGAGAAATGGAAGCGAATGGATTCACTGTTCTGGGATATTTACCGGAATACGGCCATGCAAACGGTCATGAGCCAAGCTTTGTTTCCGGCTATGTTTGTGTTTATTCGCCAAGAGAAAAACGAAACCCAACTAATACGAGTGGATAAATACAGAAAAGTTTTTGAAACCGTCATTCAGTTGGGTGAGAAGTTTGAAGAATTACTGGGGAATGTTCGTAAACAAGTGCTGTCAATGGATAGATCGTAATGACTGCAGATCAATTTTCTTCAAGAATTGAATTATGAAAAAACCCCGCCCATTTTTTCGAGCGGGTTTTTTAGATTCTTACTTGTGAATTGTGAGAAAATCACTCTCAGCATTTATCTTCAGTGAAATTAGCATTGAAGGTCTTGTTGCA
>CAZEZQ010000707.1:0-3739 GCA_964516245.1 uncultured bacterium
GGGAGGGCGAATTCGCCGATTGAACAAGAAACCGGCTCGGCGGGAGCACGCCAAGTCGCATTTTCAACCTAGCCCTCCCGTTAGCGTAAATGGCATTGTCTTCTATCTCCACTTCGTTGCATTGGAGGAGGGTTGAAACACTATTCATTCACTTTACTGGCCAATTGGTTGGATGGCAAATCGGTGGGCTCGCTTTGAGAACCATCTTCATCAGCAGCTCCATCCAGAGGCGGTTCGAGCAAAACAAATTCGCCTTCCTGCAAACCTTTTTTGATATGAACCATGCGGTTATTGTCCAAACCAATTTGAACCGGGCGGACTTCGATTTTGTTTTCGTGTTTCACATAGACGACCGATTGGCCCTCTTCTTTCACCACGGCTTGTATCGGGATGTAAACAGCATTTTCAAATTCTTCCACAACAATTTCGGTTTTGCAGCTCATTCCATTTCGTATGGATTCTACATCCCCCTGAATTTGAATATCCGTATTGTAGACCTTTAAGTTGGGGTTGAGATATTGCTGGCGCTGGTTGGGCAAGGGCGATACATAATGCACAACTCCCTGAAAAGTTTCTTCGGGAATCGCATCTACAGTGATTGAAGCGGGAAGCCCCTTTTTGACTTTGTTCAAATCTGTTTCTTGCACTTGAATGTCAACATTGTATTCTTCGGCCGCGGTCAGAATAATGATCTCCCGGCGTTCATCCACCTCTGCCCCTACGCGAATACGGTCTTCGTCATCCTCCCAGTCTTCCATCACGCTGGAGGCATATAAAGCCAATCCGTTAATTGGGGCATAAATTTTAGCATTTTCCACCTGCTCTTGGAGACGCCGATAATCTTCCTTTTCTTCTTCGTAACGCTCTTGCCGCCAGAAATACCTGGAGGAAGCATCCATAATACTGGACGACGCACTGCTCACTTCGCGAGTTGATGCCATGCGCGCCTGTTTGACATCACTTTTTAATTGAGCCATTTGGCGTTTGTGAGTGTAATTTTGCAACAATTTCAAATCTTCTTTTGCCATATCCAAATTCAACCTGGCTTTCTGGGCAGCCAGTTCATCTTGCTGCAAATCCGATTGGGCCAAATATTTCTCTTCATAAAGAATTTTCGACCATCTCAAGTCCTCTTCAGCTTGATTGAGTTCTTCACTGGCAATGGTAATTGCTGCTTTCGCTTCCATTAATTGTTTTGGATATTCCCCTTCAATGTATTTCATTAAATCTTGTTCGGCGAATTGCAAAGTCAATTCGGCTTCGTCGACATCCGCTTCGGCTTGATTTCTTACAATTTCAAGATTCTCACGGGCGCTGATGTAATCCGCTTCGTCGTTTTGTAATTCCAATTTTTGCGTTTGCATTTCACGCTCCACTTCAGTGGCGTCCAGCTCAACTAGAAGGTCTCCCTTTTGTACCTGTTTTCCTTCCTCCACAATGGAGAGAATGGTTGTATCATCCCACATTTCATTGCGAAGCACCACTTCGTCGCGAGGCCGGATGGTGCCTGATTCAACCACACTGATTTTGAGCGGGCCTTGTCGCACTTGAAATACGGGCACATTTTGCAATTCGGCATACGCCGTAGATTCACCACGATCAAAGTTGGTATATCCCCAGGTGGCTGCACCGGCGAGTAGAACCACCACGAGCAGCGCACTCCATTTCTTGGTTGATTTCATTTTTTTCTTATCCTGTGTCATTTTCCATCTCCTTCGGGTCGTATTCTTTCCACATACCTTTATGATCCACTTCGAGAACGCCGAGATCGCGCTGCAATTCAAGTTCGGTGATACGGTAATTCACCATCGCAGCGGTCAAGGCGTTTTGAGCGGAAAGCAAATCGTCTTGCGCTTCCAGCACATCGCGAATAACGGCTCGTCCGGCCTGTAGATTCAAATTGGCGCCGCGCACCCGCCGTTCGGCCAAATTGACAGAAAGCGCCTGGATGCGAAGACTCTCACGCGCCTCCAGCAAGGTGCGAAGTTGGTTCCGCAATTCCAATTTAAGTTGGTCTTCAAACTCCTGCAGATTGCGAATGCTGTTTTCAAGATTGATATAGCTCTCTCTATAGTTCACCGCCTCTTGAGTTCGCTCGAATGGCAAATCGACACTCAAAAGCGCAGAATAAAAGCCGCTGTCCAAATCCAGTGTTTCCGAGTCTTCCTCCCCCACCGAAGCGTTTCCCAACAAGGTGATTTCTGGTTTTAACGCATCGGCGGCAATCACCACCCCGCGTTGGGCGTCCACCACTTGGCCTTCGGCAACGCGCAAATCCAAACGGTTTTGCAAGGCCAAATCGATCGCCTGTGCGTATTCAATTTCATATTGTCCGGCGTTTTCATCCGAAGGCTCCTCCATTTCAACCGGCGCATCCGCTGGCGGGACCTCTTCATCACGGTCAATCGCCGTGGCGTCGGCTATAATGGCTTGGGCCGATGTTGCCAGACGTTTGAAATCTTCCCGCTCCAGTTCAATTTGTGCATCGACCGGCAACCCCAATTCCAATTTGAATTGATCCAGCGCACTCTGGTACTGCTGCCGGGCGCTCACCCAATTGTTGCGTGCGGAGAGTTCATCTTGAATTGCTTGATCCACCTGAATGGGCGGCAAATCGCCGGCGTCGAGTAAACGTCGCGTTCGGCGTGACAAAAGAATGAGGCTTTCGTAATTCTCTTCGGCATTTCTCACTTCATCAAAATTTTGTAACACCGACAAATATTCGTCGGCGATATTCACTGCAAATGTTCGCTTAAAACGTTCAAAGTCATAGATTGCATACACCATGTTACGCTGCGCCTGTGTGAGTGGTTCGGCCACAATATGGCGCCCCGCCCCCCTCAGTAGCGGAATGGTGATAGAGGAATCGCCAGACAGGGACCGAGTGGTGATTTGTTCGGGGCTAAGCAATATGGCCAAATCCCATCCTAGCTGAGCCGAAAGTTGAGTGCCATTGAGAAATGTTTTACTAAGAGAAGCCCCTGCGCTGGTTCCTACATTTTCAACTTCTTCACCTCCTGGGTCATCCACCTCGGTACGATCCAACTGGTATTCACTTTCAAAAAATCCAAAAAAACTGATTCGGAAATCTTCCTGGGCCAAATCCAAATCCAAAGCGTTTTGAAATACTTGTTCTTTTTGCGATTGATACTGCCGGCTATTCTCTGCCGCCACTTGCAGAGCCTGGGTGAGATTCAGAGTTATGGTTGCAGCCGATTGGATATTGGCAGCCCTTTCCACATCCGAACCCGCCTGCAGGTAATCATCATTCGGCCAATGCTCGATGGGTTCTAAATAATCGGCGCCTAACGAAGCTGAACTTGAATAGATGAGGTCTTGATTCATCAGCAACCGTTCACGTAGTTCTTGTTCAGGATTTTCTATCGTAAAAGGCTCAGTTTTATTCAATGCCAATTGCTGCGTTTTTTGGATCGTGCCGTATGCCTTTCGATCAACTGATTCGCGGTGATATTTCGCGGAACAGCCACACAGCGACAAAATCAAACCAACAATAAGAATGAGTCTTCCTATAGTCATCGAGTTCCTTTGAAGTAAAAGTTTACACAATCTAAATGCACATAAGTTTGGTTCGTACAGGCATAACAAGTAATCTAGCCAAAAATATTTGATTTTTCTTCGAACAACTGATGACAAACCGGCAAAAAGTCCGATCCCAAAAACGGCCACACATAATATAGAAATGCAGGCATCTAAGACGCACTATATGCTGATGCAGGAG
>CAZEZQ010000708.1:0-3737 GCA_964516245.1 uncultured bacterium
GTTGTTGGTTTTTGTTCCACCCGATGAACTGGTCTCGTGGAGCGGTTTTCCAAGCGGCGGCGCTGAGTGTTGTGATTATGCCGAGAGTAAAAATGTGGGTCTCGTGTTAAAGCCTCATGGAGGGTTGAACGCAACGGGTCCCCAATGCCGTAAAAGCATAGAGAAGGTCAATCATCGCAATTTTACGCTGTGGTATGATCCAGGGAATATTTTTTACTATTCGGATGGCGAACTCGATCCTGTGGATGATGTTTCGACGGTTGACGGACTCGTGACGGGGATGTGCGTGAAAGATTATCAACACCCCAGGAACGTTGCGCTCACTCCTGGAACCGGCAGGGTGAATTTCCAAAACGTTATGGCGATTTTGAAGAATGGTGGATTTCAAAAAGGACCGTTGGTTGTGGAAACGCTTGCTCCCGGAAATCTCGAAGAACTTCAGGTCGAAGCCCGAAAAACAAGAGAATTTCTGGAAGAATTGGTGAAATCCTGAATGATGAAAGAAGGAGAAGTTCGAAATGAGACTTGATAAAATCGCAACTTTATTACGCATTTTCGCCCTGATATGGATTGCAGGGTATTATTTGGATGGAACTGGTGAAAACGCCAATTCGAATGTTATGGAATTGGTGTCGCCTCAAACAGAGAACCAATCCAATTTGCTTCAAGAAACATCACAGCGAATTTATCAAGCCGCTCAAAAGCAAGCACACTATCTTTTGAGCACTATCCATCCATGGGAAAAAGACACATCCCTTTTGCTGCTGACGGAAAGCAGAAGTCAAGAACATTGGATTCGACCCAATACAAACACCATTGCCGGTTTTGCCTTTTTGTACCGCTTTGGGGAATATGATGAAGAGATCGTGGGTATATCACGAGACCGCTTGTTGCATGAAAAAATCATTCCTATGATTCGCTACATTACCACTACCCACAAAACTGGGAATCGTTCAACCAGTGATGGTAAGAAATGGGGCGATGCTTGGCAATCAGCGCACTGGGCTCACATGCTGGGGCGTGGTTGTTGGTGGATATGGAACGAACTGCCTGACGAGATCAAAAACGATGTTCAAGCTGTGGTTCGTCATGAAGCCGAACGTTTTGTGGGCAAGACTCCACCAAGCCAAATCAAGAACGACACCAAAGCAGAAGAAAATGCATGGAACAGCCAAATTCTTTCCGTCGCCATTCTGCTTATGCCGGATGATCCCCATCGCGAACAATGGGAAGAGGCATTTCAAACTTGGGCTCTTTCCTCTTACCTACGTCCAGCCGATCAAGATTCCAATACTCTGGTCGATGGCAAACCGGTGCATGAACAATTTACCGGTGCAAACATCTATAATGATTTCACGCTTGAAAATCATGGTTTTATTCATCCCGACTACATGACCACCTTCACACTTACAATGGGCTGTTTATTAGACTACCGAATGACCCAACGCGAAGCACCGGAAGCCATCTTCTACAATGTCCCTCAGATTTATGAAAACTTGAAATGGTTCTCTCTACCGGATGGAGGTTTTGTTTATCCCAATGGACAAGATTGGCGCTTATTCCGAAATCCCGATTGGCTCAAAGCCCATTTGTATATGGCGATGTTTACCGATGATCCAGACGCATGGTCTCTGGCTATGAAATGCCTTAATACATTGGAAAAAATGCAAGCCCGTTCCCCCAAAGGAGCCATTTATCAAGAACACGAGTATTTCTTTGCATCTACCCAACATGACATTTTCTATGCTTTGGCGCAAGAATGGCTAATGTTGCAGTATGGTGGCAGTGTTGTAAATCGACCTTCCTTGCCAAGCGGTGTTCGTGAAATGGAGCATGGAGAGGTCATTTTGAATCGCACGCCAATGGCTATCCATACCTTGAGTTGGGGAGCCGAAATTATGGCGCAATGTGTTCCCTATCAATTGGACCGCATTGTTTCTCCACACACACGAAATGGTATTGGCAGCATTCAATTGATGGATAAGGATGAGAGTCTTCCAGTGGCAATTCATGATATCTCCGTATCCAAAAACGAAGAAAGTTATCGTGTCGAGATGGAATTGGATCATGGGAAGAATCAAATACGAGCCTATTTGAAATTTCAATCCAATCCGGATGGATCCATGCAAATCAGCGAAAAATTGGTTGCTTTGGATGATGTGAAGACTGAAAACATCTCAACCGGATTGATCGGAATCTTGAACAACGAATCGTGGGTCTATGAAAACGGGATAAGAGAAATTGCAGTCGGCACTCAAAATAAACAGAAAAAATTCACAGTTGTTTCTCGAAGCGGTGAGAGCATCAATCTTGCAAACACCACGCAATTGCTTATCGATGATGTCTATCGTATACAATCAAAGCAACCATTCAAAGCCAAATATATTGCCGCCCAAGAATCTCATAGGGCAAGGGTAACGGATCGCCTTTATTTGAATTGCCTAGATGAACCCAGCGTGTGGCAAGAGGGTGAAACCATTTCTGAATATTATGTTGATATCAAGGTAGTCTCTCAAGAAAAGTGAGATATCTTCCTGCTTATTGTACATCAAAACGATGCAAAGACTCTAACATAGAAATAGTCACTAATAACAGTTATTAGTGATGACGCTTTTCGAATCCCGGATGGTAACCAGGCATTTACTCTCAGGAGAGTATTGATAGAGAATCAAAATAGGTACGTTCTTGTTTCAAAAAGTAATCTCGGTACATTTGAATTTTTGGAAACATAAAAAAGGGATAGATCATTATGACAAGAAATCTGTTCATCGTTTTCATGGTATTCTTCATTTTCGGCATGATTGGCACTCTGAACCGTGTTACAGCCGACATGATGGAGGATTCGCCGGTAACCTTTCCCGAAAAGGGAGCACTCCCTGCGAAGCATCCCCCAGATCTTCCTTCCACTCCAAACGAGGCGAAAGAAGAAGGGTATTATATTTTTCAATCACCACGGCGTTCCATTGAGCAGATTGAGACCATTCAAAATGAGATGCCCAAAGGCTCTTTCAATCCACCCTCTCAGGATTGGAGCCATTTGCAACGTACTCATCGAATTTTGACTGAAGGCGGAAATTTACATCTATTGGCATTGGGAGACAGTATTGTAAACGATACCATGCGCTCTGGATGGGTGGCGAAATTGCAAGAGGCTTATCCAAAAGCACAAATCAATGCCACGGTTTACGTTCGTGGCGGCGGTGGATGCCAGCATTACAAAAAAGAAAATCGAATTTCTCACAATGTCATACCTCGAAAGCCGGATTTGGTTCTGATTGGTGGAATCAGCCAAAAGGACATCAAAAGCATTCAAGAAGTGATTCATCAATTACGCGCCGGTTTGCCAAATGTTGAGATCCTTCTTTTTACTGGAGCCTTTGGAACTGTTGATCCTCGTGATGCGGATGCTCTCGCCAAGGCGAATCATTCTGGAACAAGTGAGTATGGAAAGGCATTGCAGGAATTGGCTGAAGAAGAGCAGTGCGCCTATTTGGATATGACGACTCCCTGGGCTGAATACATTCGTTCTTCTGGCGTACATCCCCACCGCTTTTATCGTGATCGTGTTCATGCCAATGAATATGGGGAACAAATTTTGTCAAAAATCTTGATGGCTTTTTTCAATCCGTAGATTTTGGCTGTGTGGATGTCGTTGAAAAAATAGAGGTTCAAGCACACATCGATTTTTCTTTTCTCAAAATAATTTCTTTTCTTCATGATTTCTTCATTTTCTTTTT
>CAZEZQ010000709.1:0-3734 GCA_964516245.1 uncultured bacterium
TATCGGGGCTCATTATGATTCCGCCCCCTTCACCCCAGCCGCCAACGACAACGGTTCCGGCGTTGCCGCCTTATTGCTTTTGGCAAAAATGTTTTCAGAACAATCGTTGGCCAAAACGCTTCGCTTTGTTGCCTTCACCAACGAAGAACCTCCCTTCTTTCAATCCGAAGATATGGGCAGTATGGTTTATGCCCGGTCCTGCAAAGCCAACGGCGATAATATCACCGCGATGATCAGCCTGGAGACTATTGGTTATTATTCCGATGAACCCGGCAGCCAGTCATACCCATTTCCGCTTAGCCTCTATTATCCCTCCCAAGGCAATTTCATTGCATTTGTCGGCAATCTCAATTCCAAAAACCTTGTGCAACAATCAATCAGTGTATTTCGCGAAACCACCAAGTTCCCTTCAGAAGGCGCCGCCTTGCCGGGTGGATTCCCCGGCATAGGTTTGTCAGACCACTGGTCATTCTGGCAAGCCGGATATCCGGCCATGATGATCACCGACACCGCCCTGTTTCGTTACCCCCACTACCATCAACCCACCGATACACCCGACAAACTAACATACGGCCCTATGGCAAAAGTAGTCAAAGGGCTTGGAACGGTTGTGGCTGAGATGGTTGGCTACCAAGGAGAAGTGTGGAACGATTTGAATTCCGGCACACTTGAAGAAGAAAACTAAATTTCTGTCATACTTTCCACTGTTGACCAATTTCACTTCTTGATCTGCAATATAAAGAACGCTGAATAAGCCAATCATTTGTAGTAATTCCCCTCCCAAGATTGGGCGTGCGCGCCGTGGCGGGAGGGGTTAGGGGAGGGTTGAAGAAAAAGGATGACACTACTATTTAACCCCCTCCTTACCTCCCCCATTTCATTGGGGGAGGAATGAGCCGCGTTACAAGGTATTATTGAAATTTACTTCATATCACTGGCCAGATACAGGAAAATAATATCATTTTTTAAAAATAGCCCCTATTTTTTCAATTGAGACAGGTATAATTTTAACCAATTGAAATCAACACAGGAAATTTATACATGTATAAGCCTATAGCGTCTCACACTCTCAATGCAACTAGTTCACCAATAAATCAACCATGCTTATTCGTATTTGAAAAAGAAGAAGATAGGGCAATTCAAACGGTTAAGTTTTTCTTGTCGGGTTCAAATGAAAAAAATTTTAATATTATCGTTGCAAATACCCATACATGTACACACATTAATAACACCCTTCAAAATCAGGAATTGTATGAAATAGAAAATAATTTGTTTTGCATTGATCAAATCGATCGATTCAGAAAACACAATGGGAAAGATCAAACACAAAAACTACTTGGTTTTTTGGAAGAATTTATCAAGAGTGAAGCAAATGAAGAATTGAATACCTGTTATGCAGCCGTAGATATAATTTGGCTATTCAATGGTGACCCTGGCATTGAGACATTGCTGAACTTTGAATTAAAAGTAAGCAAATTTTTACAGCAGCACCAATGCCGCATTTTATTGCAATTCAATCGGAATCTATTTTCACAAGAAACCATCCTCCATTTTATTCAAACCCATCCACATTTCATATATGGAAATGAAGATTATAAGAATCCTTATGCGGTCTCACCAGAAGAATTTTTGAAAAAAGACAGGTTAGGCTTAGAAGTCAACAGTTGGCTGCACTGCTTAAAAAATCAAAATTTGACAGAAACCATACTACAGCAGCAAGCACATGATATAGGGGAGCGCAAAAAAGAACTCAATTGTTTTTATGAATTGTCTAAACTCATGAATCAGGGAGATTTGACAATTGATGAAGCCCTGCAAAAAGTCATTGCGTTAATTCCTCCCGCATGGCAATACCCCAATATCACATGCGCGAAGATTGTTTGGAATCAAAAAACCTATACCACATCCAATTATCAAGATACTCAGTGGAAGCTCGAATGCCCAATTTCTATCCATGGATTGACACAGGGAACCATTACTGTGGGCTATTTAGAAGAAGTTCCCCCCTCCTATGAAGGTCCGTTTCTAAAAGAAGAACGGCAAATGCTCAATGCCCTCGCCGAACAAGCGGGAAAAATCATTGAGCGTATCCAAACAGAAGAATATCTCAAAACCACTTACAAAGAATTGCAAAATAGTAATTCTTTCTTAAACAGTATTATTGAAGAGACAACCGATTATATTTGTGCCATTGATAAAAAGTTTCGAATTATCGCCTTTAATCAATCATTTCGAAAAGAATTTGAAAGAGTCCACAATACTAAAATTCATGTGGGAATGAATTTCCTGGAATCAATCTCACTATATCCTGAAGAAAAAGAGAAGAGTATTTCTCTTTGGGAACGTGCACTAAATGGCAAAAAATATACACTTACGATTCCATTTGGAACTCAAGATTCAAAACAAAATATTTATGAGATAACAGCCAGTCCCATATGCAACGAACATGGAGAAATCATAGGTGCAGCAACAATCTCCAGAAATGTCAGTGAGCGGGTACAAACAGAATTAAATCTGAAAAAAAGCCAAGCCAACCTGGCGAAAGCACAGCAGATCGCTCAGCTGGGCAGTTGGGAACGGGATATCAAAACCAACAAGTTAGAATGGTCGGAAGAAGTATTTCGGATTTTTGGGGTGGATGAAAAAACGTTTCAGCCTACCATTGAAAAATTCTTTCAATTCGTCCATCCCGAAGACCGGGCCTCGGTAATGAGTGCGATCCAACAAACTCTTCACCACCAAACTCCCTATCATATCGAACACCGCATCATCCTTCCCAATGGCAAAAAAAGATATGTGGTTGAACGGGGAGAAGCCACCTTCGATCGAGAAGGCTCTCCCGTAAAAATGTTCGGCACCGTTCAAGATATCACAGAAAGAAAAGAAGTAGAATTGGCTTTGCAGGAAAGCGAACGCCAGTTGCGTGACGTAATAGATTTGGTGCCTCATTACATCTTTGCGAAAGACAAAGACGGATGCATTCTGTTTATTAACAAAGCCTGTGCCGATGCGCTGGGAACCACACCCGAAGAAGCTGTGGGCAATACGTTGTTTGAATATTCACCCACGCATCAAGAGTCTCGTGCCTACCTAAACGATGACCGGGCGGTGATCGAAAGTGGTGAAATTCAATTCATCCCCGAAGAAACCCTTACTGACAGCCAGGGGAACGTACACATTCTCCAAACCACGAAAATCCCATTTACGCCGGCCAATTCAGATGAAAAAGCCGTCTTGGGAGTGGCTGTGGATATTACAAAATTAAAAGAAACCGAAATGAAATTGCGTGATTCAGAAGCGCTCTTTTCTTCTCTGGTTGAAACCCTGCCGCAAAAAATTTTCCGCAAAGATTTACAGGGACGGTTTGTATATGTGAGCCAGAAATTTTGTGAGGGGATCGGTTTGAGCCAAGAAGACCTTATTGGAAAAACAGATTACGATTTTTATCCCAAAGAATTGGCAGACAAATATATCGCAGATGACCATCATGTGATAGAAACCGGTGAAGTATTGGAAACCATTGAAGAAAACCTTCACCAGCATGGGAAAAAAGTGCAGGTTCAAACCGTTAAAGCCCCGGTTTACGATTCACAGAATACCATCGTGGGCATGCAAGGCATCTCATGGGAGATCACAGACAAACTCATTTTAGAAGAACAATTGCGCCAGGCGCAAAAAATGGAAGCCATTGGACGATTGGCCGGTGGTGTGGCCCACGATTTCAACAATATATT
>CAZEZQ010000710.1:0-3729 GCA_964516245.1 uncultured bacterium
ATAGAGCAACTGCCTTCTAAGCAGTAGGTTCCAGGTTCGAGTCCTGGTGGGCGTATTTATTATTGGACTTACGATCGAATCAAATTTTTCTAAAACCTTATCGTGCCAAGAATCTCATTATTGATCCATTCCTAACCGGGGATAGGGCAATACCGCATGGTCTTCTGGCGCATCCCATGAGTTGATTTGCTCATCAATCTTGGCGACGAGTTTTTTCCAGAATTGGGCGATCATCATTTGAGCCTCATTACTACGATAATGACATTCTTCAATGGGATAATGACGTTCTCCAATGGATTGGGGTGAATGAGTAACATATCGCTGAACATGCGTGCCATACCAGTAAGAGGTTATTCTGCTTCATTGATTCGATAAAGTTTTGAGTAAAGGCTGCATGTTGGTGGTCTTTAGGAGAGCTCATTGGATTCAGTAAGTGATGATGGAATGGAGAAATATAAAAGTAGTGGCGAAATTCGCTTTTCTTGGCAATGAAGATTTTTCTTGGCAATGAAGATTATGTATTGATAAGCATTGCAGGTTTGATCATCAATGTGCTTGGAAATTTGCTTGCAATCCCTCTTTACAATTTTGTTGGAGCTGCTTGGATAACGCTAATGATCAATTTGATCACAACACATCAAATGGTATTAGCGACATATAAAATTATGATGATGGTAAAAGCCATAAGTGTTTTACCCCCAAACGCTTTTGATTGATAACACCTTACGAGATTTTGACTTGATTCAAAAACGTATTGATATGCAATCGGTGTATCGAATGGAAAAAATGACTCTTATTACCAATGATTTCATGTAAGACGAATCGCAAAAAGTCCGATCATAATATGACCATACAATATATAGTAACTCACGTATCTAAATTCAGTGTATATTGTTGCAGGCGAGGACGCCTGCGCTCCAAAAAAAAGACTTTTTACCGAATCGTCATGAAAAGGCAAGCAAAATAGATATTTCCTTCAGTGAGTTGTACAAGTTATTATTTCTATGAATATTCATTTTCTATTTAGACGAAATTCTATTTTTCATTCGAAAAAATTTTTGCTTTTTCTACACGTAATTCCGGGTGTTGTCGCCCTTTGGTATATTGCTTATTTTGTATTGCAGCCATTTCCAGCTGGGATCATTGCGCTATCGCTGGTAGTTGGACTCTCCACCTTGTCTTGTCTGCACCCAAAAGCAGGTGGTGTTGCTGCAGTTTTTCTCACACCTCTTACTCTCTCTTTGGGCCGCCATCTAACATCTTATCTAAACTCATCTGCCCCTCCCTATTTGGCGTATGGGGAAATTGTTTTGGTTTCAATCTTATTTGGTTGGGTAGTCCATTATTTCTGGTTTACGGAGTTTCACCACTCGGATACAGAACAATTTACAACTGATACATTGCAATTCAGTCGTATAGCCAGGTGGGTCTTTTTGGGATGGTGTCTTCTCACTGTGATTGGTGTATGCCCTGCTCTTTACCGGAATTTGATGACAACCCCTACTCTTCCATGGAGTGTATTCGCTGTCAAAATCGCATTCGCACCGGTATGGGGATTGGCAGACCCTTTCTATCCTTTAACCATTGCCTTACGAATGATTCTCGCATGTTCATTGTTTGTATATGCTCAGCGAATCTATTCTGATTTGAAGACTCTAAAACCGGTGTTTTACGCTTTTGTCTCTTCTATGGCAATTGTTGCACTGTATGGGATTGTTCAAGCATTGTTTACTATCGGATATTCAAAAGCTGGCAACCCTTCCCGTTATGTTCAAAGCAGCTTTCATGAGAATGAAAGTTTTGCAAGTTTTTGTTTGATTGCAATTGTTGTTTTTCTATTTTATCTGTTTTATCAAAAGGTGAAAAACAAAGACTTGACTTTGCCGAAACCTTCTTTATTCATAAACATCTTTTCTTATTGCGGTAGTATTGTATTGGTAGGTTTGTTTTTCACTGGAATTTTGATTTCTACCTCCCGCGCCGTGCTATTAATAGCCATCCCTATCATTCTACTTGTGTGGTTGGTTTTGTTTCCTTTTGCATCAAATAGTAAAGCACAAATGCGATATGCGATTTTTCGAAACATTTTACTTTTCATATTGATTACTCCATTAATTATTTTTTTCGCGTACTCTATTAATCCGTATATTTTAAAAAAATCACAGAAACTTATTTATGATTTTCAATTGATGGAGGAATATGATTATGAAAAAGAAATCAATTATGAGCAGAAACGAGAGGCGAGAAACCGTGGGGGGTCTTTAACATTAGCAGCAAGGGCAAAACTTTGGAAATCTGCTCTTACCATGTTTTTAGATTCAAATGGGGCAGGTGTGGGAACAGGTTTATTTTATCGTTTGAGTGGATTTACTAGATATCAAGCTCTTCCCTTCCAAGAAAATGCGCATATGTATTGGTTGCAGCAAATTGCAGAATTGGGATGGTTGGCTATATTCATTGCTGCTAGCTTATTGGTTCTGCCCTTTTATCTGTGTATACGTGGATATTACACAATTCGCCAAACGACCAATCCAGAAGAGATCTATGAGGAGGAAGATAACATTGCCCGCTATTCTTTATCTGCTGGATTCACAGTCTTTTGGTTCTGCAATATAGTAGGGCAATCACTCACTCAATTCGAAATTCTTTTATTGTACTCTATGTTCATGGGAATGATTCTCCATAGTCCTGTTCCTTTTCGTATACGCATTTTTTCCAATCAACGGACAAAAGTTATAAGCAATATATTTGTGATTGTATTTGGAGTGCAAATTGGATTATGGGCATGGCCTTTGTCCAGTGAGAAATTGCTGGGGTTTGATGAAACCCGCAACGAACGGTATCAATTTGCATTTGATGACATGGGACATCGTTATCTTGAAGTAGGACAATTCTTTTTTGAAGAAGTAACCGTACCATTTGACAACGCCATTCTAGAATTCCGTGTCAGGCCGGCTGGACAACAGGTAGATTCAAACAACCCCTTAAAGATAACGGTGAATGTATTGGATGACCAGGATCAAATCCATACCAATTTCGTGTATACTATCACTACTTCCAATACAATCTCGAGCCTTTATGTACCACTGAATATGGCTCAACTTGAAAAGGCAAAAGTAATTTTCCATGTGGACCGGGCAATATGGAAAGGGAATGTATTCATCAGTGAAAAAAGAAAAGCAATTGGTTTGCATTATTATGGCTATCGATGGGTCGCTGAAAGTAATCTGCCTGACAACAATATTCAACATTGATATTGTTTGAAAGAATGGCCATGCAAACTGATAAGGAGTTGCAGGTATGCCTAGAGCAATTGAATTGTGCATAGCCTTTTTGGCTCTAGTGATTCTTTCTCCAATCTTTCTTCTCATCATGCTGGCGATTGTTATCGATTCACCGGGGTGGCCTTTATTTTTTCAGCATCGAGTGGGAAAGGATGGGAAATATTTTTGGATGATCAAATTCCGGAAAATGCCCCGATCGGTTCCAAAGGATGGAAAGGGGATCACCACAGCACATGATATTCGGCTTACACGGATGGGCCGTATTTTGGAACGATTTAAACTGGATGAATTACCTCAATTGTTGAATGTTATTTGGGGGAATATGTCGTTGGTGGGTCCAAGGCCTGAGCTACCACGTTTTACATCTCATTACAATGAGAAATGGCAAAAAGTTTTAACTGTACGACCCGGTATTGTTGGATACAGTCAAATTAAAGTCCCACAT
>CAZEZQ010000711.1:0-3443 GCA_964516245.1 uncultured bacterium
AAACTCGCCAGTCGCAAGATAATGATCCACCAAATCGCCTAGCGATTTTCCCGACCGCAAATTGCTGATTTCTTCCTTCAAAGGAGGCCGCGCCGCCAAATCTTGCGCGATTTTAACCAGTAAAAGTTCCTGCCGTTTTGCTTCATCATTAACTCGCTTCAAAGAGGGCGGGCGGGTAAAGACAAAATCAGGATGCTTGATCAATGCCCGAACCACTCCTTCCCAAGCGGCTTGCCGGGCCGATTGATCCACCACTTTGAAAGAAATCTTTGGTGAATTGAGATTCTCGATTTCCACTTTCGGGCCGCCGGCTTGCTCCCACTTAAAGGTCATATCGCTTTTTTGAATGTCATAACTTCCTGAAGCATCAAGAGAAATTTCAGAATTGATGGGCACACGATGGGGATACACAAGATGAATGATGGGTGACGATGCGGCCGCTTTCACAATCACCGGCACATGGGTGTCGTTCCTGGCCTGGCCGGGAAAGCCAACCCCCACCCGGTAAAACTCGTCACTGTTCCATTGTTCGTTCACTGATGGAAGATATTGAATCTCCAGTTTCCCCTTGGGTTTATCTTTATCACTAACCGTTTGCTGTCCTGTGATGTTATAGGGGCGGAAAGAGTAATCGGTATATGGCGGCCAATCCTCTACCCCGCGCGCATCGCCTTCGTCTACTAAAAATGAACCATTGTTGGTATGCGAGTTAAACTTCACCGCATCGGCTGTAACGCGCTTGCTGGTGTTGGAATTATTGATCTCCACATAGCCGTCTTTGGTAAAACGGAAGGCGGTTTTCAAATCCCAAAACGCAATGGTGTCTACTGTCTGATCAATAATGAAATGAGCTTCGCCTTGGGGAGGTTGTTCGGGAACTTGGGGATACACCAGATGGTTTTCATCATTTGAAAATACTTCCACCACCACATCATCGGCATAACTTCGCTTCTCAAACCGCGGCCATGTGAGATAGATTTCATACTCACCATCTTGCTCGACCTGAATCGGGATGGCAACCGAACATTCACCTTTGTGTTCGTCGTCATCATCCAAATAGCGGATATCATTTCGATTTTCTAAATCCCACGGTCCTTCCAATTTCACGCTGGGATCATCATACAAGATCTCTTGTTTCTTTCCATCGGGGCCGGCCACTTCCAGCGAATGAAACATCACCCGGCCTCTTGTGTTGCGGTTCGAAAGCACAAACTGCTGCCCTTGCTTATTGTTATTGAAATGAAACGTCTTGCCGATTTTCGCTTTAACCAATTTCTCCTCTGATTCAGCATTCAAATCCACCGTTTCTTGATACAGGCTTAACGGTTGGTTTAACACTTGAATACTTAAACTGCGGGTTGTTGGAATGCCGGCATCCCCGGTAACAGTGATATCAAAAAGCAATCGAAAATCTTTAGGCTGCCAATTACTGTGAGTTTTGTAAATTTCTTGAATCATAGCAAAGGTGGATTGCAACTCATCATCAAAAGGCTCACGAAAGAGAAGGCGTTTGTAGAGCGTGGTGATAGCGTCTTTATAAGCAGCATTCGGTTCATCCATGCCCAAGGGAGAGCCCAAATCAGTAGGGAAACCTTCAAAGGGTCCGCTTTTGGCCAGATAGGCTTTAGAGGCCACATCCTGCCCTAATAGATCCAAACCGCTAAGATAAGAGGCCGAAGGTTTGTCGCTTTCGTTGAAACGCAGTTGGAAATCGGCTCCATTGAACATTTGAATATTCTCTTGAAACAGGCTGCGTTCAGCTCGGTTCCAATCGTCGTTAAATAAGGCTTTCACCTTGTGCTTGAGTTGATAAAAGGTAAGGAAAGTGTTATCCGCACTGTGGGTGTCGACCACTTTTCCTTCATAAGTTTGGAGCAAATGAGAGGGAAAGCGTTCATCCCACTCCACTTGCATAGGGCCGGCCATGTTCATCAAATCTTCAGAAAATTTTCGCACCACCTCGATCTTTTCTTTCGGCCAAGCGTCAAAAGGAGGGGGAGGCATGCGGGCGTCTTTTTCTCCGTTGGTAAGTTTGGATAAGATCGAAGATTTGTTATTTGGATTGAAATAATCCCGTTCCAGCAGCACCGTGAATGTTTGATCGGCGTCTTCACTAAAGGTGACCGGAGTTTGTTTGGGGTCAGCATGGCACATCACGCAGTTCATGCTGCCTTCAGCCATCAGAGGCCATACTTCCTCTTTGAACTGGGCTGCGAAGCTAGCTTTGGTTTTGTCATTCAACGGTTGTGATTTTTTGTTAGTGTTGGATATCGATTGTTTATTGGCAGGTTCTTCATCCTTTTTCTCAACGGCTTTTTGCTCTTCAGAGACGGATTCGCTTTGAGTCTCTTTCCCATCTAATTTATCTTTGAGTTGATCTACGAATGGATGCAATCGCTTAAGCAGTTCCAAGCGTTTCTGCAAGTTCTGAATTTCTTCTTCTTTGTTTTGGATGGTGTTAAGAGTTCTGTCGATATCCGACTCGATCTTTTCGCGCAATGCATCTGCATTTTGCGAGGCCATTTCCAACACTTGCAGCAGTTGCTCGTAATCAATGCCATCGTTAGAAGCCTGTGTTGAATCTTCTGCCGCAAAGGTAGGAGTAATAACGGCTGCTAATAAAAAAGAAAAGAATAATCGGCCCATTTTTCCCCATTCAACAAACAAATAATTTAAAATATTGATTTAACAAATTGTATCGCAAAATGTGATTTTTACCAGTTTGCTCATGTTTTTTTCTTTAAAATTTGGATACAATCCAGCAATCATGTAGATTGTATTCGAATTCGAAAAAATCCATTCAAAATTTGGAGGAACAAGGTATGAAGAAGATAGCATATTTAGCACTCATTGCATTCATCGCTAGCGCCAGTGTTGTAGCATCCGCTTCTGAGAGCACTCGCAAAGCACCAAAAGATTTCACGCTGGAAGCCATAAACGGTGAGGATTTCAAACTTTCAGAAGCCAAAGGCAAATTTGTGGTGTTGCATTTTCTATTAAAAACATATTGCCCCATCTGCCAAATGCACACCCGCACCTATGCTCAACATGCCAAAGAGCATCCCAATGCTGAATTTTTGTTCATCAAACCCGATGAAAAGAGTGAGACTGAAAAATGGATGAAAGGCATCCCCAAAGATGAATTAAAAAAAGCGCCAACAATCTATCAAGACAAAAACGCCATGCTGGCGAAAGCCTTTGGTATCCCTCATGGCTACAAATTTCATGGTGAAGTAGTGCACTACCCCGCCGCGATAATATTGGGGCCTGATGGCAAAGAACTCTTTCGCCATGTCGGCAAGAAGACTCAAGACCGGTTCACCTATGAAATGTTCAAAAAGAAAATGAAAGAATTGAAAGCCGGGTCGGGTACTACAAATTAATACAGGATTGAATTTATTAAAGTTACCACACGCCGCTTGATACATTTTCAAGCGGCGTTC
>CAZEZQ010000711.1:3453-3725 GCA_964516245.1 uncultured bacterium
TGTCGGCAAGAAGACTCAAGACCGATTCACCTATGAGATGTTCAAAAAGAAGATGAAAGAATTGAAAGCCGGGTCGGGTACCAAATATTAGTTTCAGATCAACCCAACATTGAATTTATTAAAGTTACCACACGCCGCTTGATACATTTTCAAGCGGCGTTCTATTTTACCTCATCCATTCCCCAAAAAAAGTTTACGCTTTTGGGGGATCATCATCTCTGACGATTCGGCAAAAAGTCTTTTTTGGAGCGCAGGTCATAGACGCGCCTTGG
>CAZEZQ010000712.1:0-1185 GCA_964516245.1 uncultured bacterium
CGAGGCTCCCGCCGAGCCGTGTGGTTGATAGGAGGGCGAGGCTCCCGCCGAGCCGCATTTTCCTCCCTCTCCCTCTGGGAGAGGGCCGGGGTGAGGGGAACTCTGCCGTTGCCGCATCAAAGGCAACAAAAATCCACCCACAACAACTGGCAAAAGCAAAAGCGCCGTCACTTTCGATGCCAACGCAGCCCCACACAACACCCCGCATACAACAAACCAAACCCATTTCTGGCTTTGAATGGCCCGATGCGCAGCGTATAAGGCTGCGATAAAAAATAAACACAACCCAGCGTCCATCGTGGCCAAGCGGGCGTGTGCCATCATATTGGGGCACAGGCAATAGAGAATTAATGATAAGAATCCACCGGATGGGCCATGCAATTCAGCCGTCCATTTGTAAATCAGCCATGCCAAAACACAAGATAAGATCAATATCGGAATACGCGCCGCGATCACAACCGGTTGCCAATCATTGGGCCCACCGAGTAGCATTGCCCATCCAATTGTATACCCCAATGTGTAGCTAGCCGGAGTGGACCACAATTCTTTTTGCAATGGGGGCAGGTGAATCTCCATGAATTGCAGCGGCAATCCAATGAGATAACGAAGCAAGGGGGGGTGGGTACGGTCTAAACGTAAATCACCAGTTTGCAGGTAGAGATAGCCTGTCGCGATATACGAGTATTCATCTGCCGTTGGAGATTTGATTTGCAGGCTGGTGTATCCCAAAACGAGATGTACGCAAATAAGCGCTGCAACACACAATCCCCGCCACCGGCGATTTTGCCATAACGAATGAAATGATTGAATGAATATCGTAATGGTTAACCTGGATACTTATTAGGTTCTAACAGGCAAATTGTGAGAATTTGTCTCTCAGATTTTTAAGTTAAATTAAATCAATGGGTAATGAGTTTATGGGGAGGGCGAGGTTGAAAATGCGCCGTGGCGTGCTCCCGCCGAGCCTCGGTTGGTGAATCGAAGGTAGTGGGTGAAACCGGCTCATCAGGAGATTCGCCCTCCCCAATGGATATTAATTTTACAAAATTTCAAATATCTTTGGTTAGAATTAAAGGTTGCAACTCGTAGAATGTCAAAGGTTAATTATGGGTTCGGAGTCTCCCCGGAACAACTTAACAAGGGGAAAATCAAGGTCTTATCAAGCATTCGGATCCCCCCAGAACC
>CAZEZQ010000712.1:1285-3721 GCA_964516245.1 uncultured bacterium
TGCGGTTCTTGCCCCCCTTACAAAGGGGGGCCAAACAACGGCAACTCTTTTTTTTATTCGCCTCGATCGATTCCAATACGTCCTTTTCCAAGCCCCCCTTATTAAGGGGGGTTGGGGGGATCTGACTTTTCTTATTTCGCCGGATCGCCCCAGAACCTGCGGTTCTTGCCCCCCTTACAAAGGGGGGCCAAACAACGGCAACTCTTTTTTTTTATTCGCCTCGAACGATTCCAATACGTCCTTTTCCAAGCCCCCCTTATTAAGGGGGGGTAAGGGGGGATCGGGGCTTATCATATCATCTATGACAAACCAGCTAGATAGAATGTTCCATTGCTAATCATTGGTAGAGATCATTCCAAGAGAAAGCAAACCGTTCAATATTGCCCCTGCCAATGTGCCGAAAACCACATTGGTCATAAGAATGATTCCTGCGCTGGGCAGCGTAAGGCCCAGCAACTGCCCCACATAAACATAATCACGGCTATACAACGAAGCGAATGTGGATGAAGAATAATAGAATAACAATAGAAACACCATGAGAATCAAAGAATGAATTACCGCAATGCCCGTAGTGTATAATACTGTATTCTCTTTTTTGCGTAGATGAGGGGGAAGAAATTTCATATAAAGCAATACCCCCCCGCCGATAAACGTAAAAAACGGGAAGAGCAAAATGATCCCGAAATTCTGCATTTTTAATTCCAGCATCCAATGGAATGCATTGCTGATCGAATAGATATACAAACCCGTGGCAATGGGTCCCATTTCGCCAAATTTCGATTTTTCGACCTTGTGAGGAGACTCGGCGGAAGAGATGGCGTATTTGCGAAAATCGGGGTAATAAGCATGAAAATACTCATTTCCTTTTGCATTCACACGAACTTCGCCCATAGTGGGAATCTTGCCATACCCGACCATCATACTGGCAATTATTGTTATCAACCATCCTGCCACGAAAGCCACGAAAGCCATGAAAGCGATACGCTTTAGAACAGTTTTAAAATCTTCCATCGAGAAGGCTGCTTCAAGATGCTGTGAGGATTGTTCAATCGTTTGCTCATTCATAAATTATTACATTCCGGTTTTGGTAAAGGTTCAAAGAGAATAACGGTGTTATTCTAAAAACGAAGCCTCACTTGTGAAGTCTCGCAAAAAGTTACAATCTTGGAGCGCAGGCGTCTCGCCTGCAATAGTTTTATTTATTGTGATGCGGGCATCTTGCCTGCGAGAGTTCTTCAGGCAGGCAAGATGCCTGCATCACAATTAAACTACCTTATCACAATTTCCAGGGAGAACGGTATTCCCGCTGAAGGTGTTTGTTTAATTCAGGATGATTGGTAATGGTTTCCTTTTCACCATCCCAATGCACTTTTTCATTGCTCCAATACGATATATTTCCCAAATGGGCTGCCGAAGTGGAGCGGTGGCCCGCTTCTACATCAGAAACACAACGCTTGCGGCTTTTGATATTTTCTAAAAACTCTTCTACATGCAAATCGGTGCGATCGCGGCCTTCCACTTTTTTTGCCGCTGTATTCTCATTAATAGGGATGATTTCATACCCGCTTCGATCGATAAAGAGAGTGGCTTCTGTCCCATAAAATTTTGTGCCGTTCGATTTCCCCATGATTTCAGTATCGCTGCAAATACGATGTTGAAATTGCACCGTGCATCCTCCCTCGTATTGCCATAATACATTCAATGTATCCGGGGTTTCACGATTGTCTTGCATGGCGTATTTTCCCCCCGCAGCGGCAATGGTTTTGGGATAATCCTCACCAAGAGCCCATTGAATACTATCCAAATGGAGTGTCCCCCAATCGGTTAAGGTCCCGCCTGAATAATCCCAAAATTTACGAAATGTGCGGTGAAAACGGTTGGGATTAAACGGTCTTTTGGGGGCGGGTCCCAGCCACATGTTGTAATCCACCCCTTCGGGCGGTTCGCCGTTGGGTGGATTGCCAATCCCTTCCGGCCAGTCGCGGGAGATGTTCCAACATTCAACATAGGTGATATGGCCCAATTGGCCCGAACGGATCAGATCTTTGGCCTCTTGAAAATGAGGGATCGAGCGCTGCTGGGTTCCCACTTGGGTGATTCGCTTGTTCTCATGGGCTGCGCGCACCATTTTTTGGCCTTCGCCGAGAGTGAGTGAAAGCGGTTTTTCACAATACACATCTTTGCCCGCTTCGCATGCCCGAACAAAAGGCAAGGCATGCCAATGATCTGGGGTGGCAATAATAACCGCATCAACAGATTTGTGCCCGATCACCTTGCGAAAATCTTTGTACACTTCCGGCATAATGATTTCATCGCTGAATGTATCGAACAAGATTCGATTGTATTGATCCGGATCGACATCGCATAATGCGGTTACCGAAACCTGCTTTTTGTTCCGCATAAAGAGATTCAGAACATGTTTTCCCCGATTGCCGC
>CAZEZQ010000713.1:0-899 GCA_964516245.1 uncultured bacterium
AGTTGCAGCCCCAGCACGACCAGCAGCACCGGCCAGTAGGGCGTCAGGTCCAGGTCGATCAGCAGAAAGTTATCCAACAGCAGCACGATGCTGCCTGCCATCAGGATCAGCGGCCAGAGCCAGGGCGCGCGTTTTGCCATCGACGACTCCTAGATTTCCAGTAAGTAGTCCTGCAGCAGTTGGTGCGCGGACGAATGGCGCAGCCGGTTGAGCGCCTGGGCTTCAAGCTGGCGCACGCGCTCGCGGGTCACACCGATCTGCTTGCCGACCTCTTCGAGCGTGTGTGTTTCACCGTCCATCAACCCGTAGCGCAGTTGCAGGATGTGCGCTTCGCGTTTCGGCAGACGCGCGAGCACCTGGTCCAGGTGTTCGCGCAGCAGGTTCTGCGTGGCGATCTCGGTGGGCCGGGGGCTGGATTTGTCTTCGATAAAGTCGCCAAATTCGGAGTCGGCGTCTTCCTCGATGGGGGTTTCCAGGCTGATCGGTCGCCGCGAGATTTCGATCAGGTTCCTGATCTTGTCCGGTGTCGTTTCCATCTCCTCGGCGATTTCTTCGGTGGTCGGGTCACGGCCCAATTCCTGGGTGAGCTGCGTTGAGATACGGCGCAGCCGGTTGATCTGGTCACCCATGTGAACCGGCACGCGGATTGTGCGGCCCTGGTCGGCGACGGCGCGGCTCACGGCCTGCCGGATCCACCACGTCGCATAGGTGCTGAACTTGTGCCCGCGCTGCCACTCGAATTTACGCGCCGCCCGGATCAGGCCAATGTTGCCTTCCTGGATCAGGTCCAGGAAATGTACGCCACGCCCGATGTATTTTTTGGCGACACTGATCACCAGGCGTGAATTGGCCCGCACCAGGTATTCCTGGGCGGCCTCGCCGTCTTCTGCGATGGCTTC
>CAZEZQ010000713.1:909-3718 GCA_964516245.1 uncultured bacterium
GGCTTCCAGTTCGCGGCAATCATCCGGTGACAGCATCTCGCGCATTTCTTTGAGCTGCTCGGCAGCGAATTGACCGGCTTCCATGCGTTTTGCCAGCGCGACCTCTTCCCCAGCGGTCAGCAGGGGGACGCGCCCGGCCTCTTTGAGATACAGGCCGACGACATCATCGGTGTCAAGGGCCTGTTGGTAACCGGCATCTTTAACCAGGTCTTCAATCAAGGTGTCAGGATCGAGCAGTGATTCCTGCTTGTCGTCCTGGATGTCGACATCTTCCGGTTCTTTGTCCGGGGCATGGGGCACGATTTCAACGCCCGTGTTGGATAGTTCCTCCAGCAGTTCATCGAGCAGGTCGATATTCTGCTCAAGGCCGGGGAACCGGGCGATGATGGTATCGTATGTGATGTATCCCGCCTGTTCGCCTTGTGCGATCAATTCCTGCCACTCGGCGCTGCCTGGGATGATTGGGTTCTGTTGGCTTTCTACGAACGTCATGGTCAGGTTACTGCCAGCCCTTTGCGAAAAAAATACCCTACCACCAACGGTAGGGCATCATCATTTGTCCGGCTGTATGGTGTTGATACAGCGTCAGGACGTAGATATGCCTGCCTCTACGTTGGGGGCCATTCATCAAGCGTCAGTGTAGTGGTTAGAGACTCAGATAGCATGTTTAATAGAATATCCACCGTTGGCTTGCGAATCAAGTTAATTCGCGATATCTCGCTCGACACCCTATCTGTGCAACCTTAAGTATGCCATAGATATCAGGTTTGCGTCAGGAATTGCACCATACAGGCCAGAAATAAGGCCCTTCGGGTCGGGTGTTCGGCGATCAAAAGCCAGAATTGACAACGCAGTTAAGCCTGATATGACCACACGAGCGCTTTTCTATGTGGTGTTGCATGAACTGTGTTGCGTGGGCTGTGCCCTGCGCAAGGGTTACACGCGCAGAGCCTTCAAAAAACGCCAACAAAGTTTAACGTAAGCTTTGCGATACGCCCACTTTTTTTGATCAGAAGTGTGCAAGATATGGCTTAACAAGCCGCATATGTTATGCGCCACTGATTCCAGCGGTGCAAAAACAGGCGGCGTTTATACCGCATTTGTGTTGGATTGCAAAACGCGGTTCAGCGCTGCCGCCAGTTTCAGTTCATCTACTGCGACCCATTGCCATCCCTCAATTCGGATGCGTTTGGCGATGGTACAGCAGTAGTAATAGTACAGGTAAACGCTGTACGGGATCACGGCCAGTTCGATGTAATGCGGCGCGATGAAGTCGAAGCGCGCGTCAGACAGGTTGTTGACGTTGACCGCCTGCGACAGTTCGCTGTCGATGTAGGTTTGCAGGATGTCATACGGCGCGTCTGAAGCCTGTTCCAGCGCCGACGATGGGAAGACCGGCACATCGCTGTCAGGGCGTGCCAGCACATAACCCTGGTGCTGTACCAGGGCGACTACCTCGCTGCGGATTTCCGGCACTGGGATGAGGTCCAGGCGGGGGGCGATCTCTGCGCCGCGCCGCTGCCGTTCGGACAGGATGATCTGCCGCAGATGTTCGGCTGCCGGTTCGAGCACGTCATTCAACACAACATAATGGCTGCGCCGTGCGAAGGTCAGTTCAAATCGCGCGCGCGCCATGCGCTGCTCAAAGTCCGCCGCCGAAATTTTCCCACGCTGCCGGACGCGGTGCGCCAGGATGTCCAGATTGGACGGTGTGACGAAGATCAGGACGGTGTTTTCCGGGTAGGCGCTGTAGATTTTCCCTGCGCCCAGGAACTCGATGTCGGCGATCAGGTCTCCCCCGGCATTGAGCGCGTTTTCGACCGTGTCGCGCGGGGTGCCGTACAGGTTGCCACTGTGGACCGGTTGATATTCGATCAAGGCGTTGGTGTCGATCAGCCGTTGGAATTCTGCTTTCGTGACGAAACGGTGTTCGCGCCCTTCTTTTTCGCCGGGGCGCATGGCGCGCGTCGTGACGGTGGCAAGCTGCGGCAGGTCGCTGATGTGCTGCTGTACGCGCTTCATCAGCGTGTTTTTGCCCGCTCCCGACGGGCCAACCAGGATAAACAGGGTCCCTTTGCGCGCCATGACTGACCTTTCTGACATTGAACGTTGGCTGGTGCAGAGCGTGAGTCTACCACGTGCGCCCGGATTGCACGATGCCAATCGGCACATTCATGCGCTGCGGATCATCCATCGACGCGGATCGCATCAATGTACCAGCCGTCGCCGGTCGCGGTATCGCTGCGCGCGTCCAGCCGGAAGCGGATCACGATCCGGTTGTGGGGTGCGGGCAGCGCGGCGTAGCGGCTCAGATCGAGGCTGTGGGCCTGCCACGCGGCGGCGTCGTGGTGTTCCATATGGATCGCGGTCCAGGTGAAGCCACCATCGGTTGATAGCTCGACATAGGCCCGGTCGCCTGCGCCGAGATCGCGTTTGTCCCAGTAGGTGAGCACGGCGGATGCTGTGCCGGACAGATCGATCTCGCCATCTAGACGCAGCGCCATGTTGCTGAGGTGTGCGTAGAGCGTCTTGGACTCCGGATCGTTGGGGTTGGGGCTGTCATGGTAGACCGTGCCCATGAGTTCCTGCGCGCTGCCGGGGTATTCCGGCTCGCTTTCGCGGCCCCATGTGCCCTCAAACAGCCAGTGATCGTTGGGGGTTTCGGCATCGTCAAAAAACGGCAGGCTGAAGGTGCGCGTATGGGCGTGACGGTCGAGTAGGGCGTTTTCTGACATATAAATCGTTGTATTGTAAAGTTACGTATTCCAAGACGAAAGATTTGACCACCACTGGGTTCATCTGCCATGAG
>CAZEZQ010000714.1:0-1840 GCA_964516245.1 uncultured bacterium
AAATTGCGTTTCCACTCATTTTGGGAACCGGAATTTCCTCCAAGGGCGCCGGCTGGCCGAGAGTTTCTGTTGTCGTTTGCCAACCAGCCAAAAACACGCGGGGATAGAAAAAGTGGAAAATTTCAGGGTTGATACGCGGGTCGGCAATCAGAAAGGTTTGCTGTGGTTTGGGGAAGTCTCGAAAAGATAGTACGTTGCGTTCTTGATGATCCATGGTAAACACGGCATGAGGTTCTATGCCGTTTTTCTGTAACAAGGGATACGCGGTATTGACGCAAGCGATCAATACCCGGTCTTTCAATTCTTTGATAGCGGGCAACGAATGTTCAACGGAAGGACCGGCGGAGATCAAAACGGCAGGGAGATCGTTTGCCTTATCAAAGAGAGCCTTCACCCCCGGGGAGCGCAAAATAAGATGAATGTTTTCTAATGTGTTAATCACCACAGTTTCGCTGCTCTCACAGCGGGCTCGGCGGTACATGGATTCACGCTGCAAGGCATCACGCCAATACTTGCTGAAAGAATCGGGGAAATTCGGTTTGATTTGGCGAAAATAGGGGAGCACCACCAATTCGTAGGGCAAGGCCAAAAAGCGGGACCACCCCAATTCGCGGCCGATTCCCTCAACGGCTTTTTCGATGGTTTGCCCCACATACAAATTCAATCGTTCGTCAGCGAGAATGTTAGAAAGATCCACATTATAAAATGCGCTGAAAAACAAAAGGGCGTCTGGTTCAACCACTGCCAATACGGCTTTTTCAGGCAAGATTTTGAGTAGTTCTGTTATGTAGTAGCCCAATCCAAAACCCAATACAATAACAGAGAGTGGCTTTTTGTCAGCAATATCGATTGAGTGGAGCCAAGACTGAATTTCTTCGGATGGGTTATTACGCCGAAAAATGGGTTGAGGGACACCATGGGGATCCAAGAGCAGCACATTGGCGAATCCGCTGGAAAGCGGCATATTCGCATAAAGGCGGGGCTCCACTTTGGGGGCAAGATTTTCGACGGTTTGGGCTTGTTCGGGATTTAAGCGGCGCAGGGTTTCTAAGTTGGATTGAAAGGTATCGGTCTTTACCATTACCCGTTTTCCTGATTGTGTCACGTCCGTGAATCTAGTAGATTGTCAAAGGTGAAATGATGGTCCTGACCCCCCCTAGCCCCCCTTAAAAAGGGGGATGGGCTTCGGATACAGCTATCATTTTATGTTTGACATACTATTCTCATGTCAAATACTTTACCCCCACTCTCTTTTTCTACCAAGCGATATTACACTCAACCGATATCACGCCCACTTAATCACATCCAGCTGATCATACTCATTTGAGCACATTTGCTTGAAGCGGATGTTTATTGTGTGGGTGAGGAGGGTATCTGTTCTCTATGGAGTAGAGCCAATTCACGGATCAAATCCATATTTTGGGGATCGTCCCGTAAATAAATTACATACCCCCCCGGTTGATCGTATTTCAAGACATCATCATAAATTAAATACCATCTCTGAAATTCAGAGCGGAGATAACGGTCAATAGGATATCCTTCATAACTAATAATGAAATTGGCATTGTATTTATCTAGAACAAATTGCCAATACGGTTTTCCGCTTTCGTGCCATTCCAACAATTCGGGGAAATATTTGAGTTGGCTTTTGTAATTTTCGTTTTGCACCAAATGCCTGATGTGTTCCCACTGAAACCATACACCTTCCACATTATACGCACCCAATGGGTTTTTTCGCGCGCCAAATACCGCCATTTCTTCTTTGGCGTATTTGCTGCCCCAAATGTCGTAGCGGCTGTCTGTATAGACCTTCATGGTTTCAGGGGATAACCGATAGATC
>CAZEZQ010000714.1:1850-3718 GCA_964516245.1 uncultured bacterium
TCATAAATCACTTGAAAATTGTTGCGCTGAAAAAGTTCTTGAATAGCGGTTGGGTCTTCGTAAAAGGTTTGAAAATCACTGGCATTGCGCTCCCAAATTTTGCCGGGGCGCAGCCCAAAGATATAAGCCAAAACCAAGAGAGCCACAATGACATCGACATGATAGGCAAGAGCCCATTTGACCCAATAATTCATGGTCGACCAAAAGCCCCTGCCCTCGCGCAAGGGAACTTTGGTAGGCAGCAGCGTACGGCGTTCTTCGGCCAGGGCAGACATCAATGGCGGGACAGCCACCAGAGCAAACAGGGGGATATGGCGCAAATAATTGAGGGCCTGGCTGCCGAAAAAGATTATCGCCAGCCCTTCGTATACCCATATAGAACCGGCACGCAGCATGGGCAAAAGAAACAAGGCCAATATGATCAATTCAAATTCATTGTGAACATGCATATTGGGAGACTGCAATTCACCAATATTGCGAATCAGAAACCAATCGCCGGTTACTTTGAAGGGCAATAGGTGAACGTGGTAGCCGAATGGATTGATGAAGGAAGCCCCACTCACCAAAAAGAGAATAATCGAGCTGATTCCAAAGCGGTGAAACGAGGGAGCGGTGGGGTTTTCTCTCAACCAGGTATAAATGCAAAACCACAATTCAGAGAGCCACCAAAAGCCTACCAATACGATTCCAATCACAGCCCCCCCATGAAAGTTGATCCAAATAATTTCACCAATCACGGCAGCGGCCACGGCTTTTTTTACATGCTCACCCAGTTGAAAACAAAGAATAAGATGCAAGAAAATCACAATGAACAGGTAGGTGAAGATGGACGGCCTTAAATACAGGGCATATTGGGAGGTCAATAACACCAATAACGAACCGAAACAAGCGATTTTCCATCCCACCCCATTCCGGTACATGTATAGAATCAACAACCACACGGTGGCCATCAAAATGAAGGATTTTAAGACAATCGCTCCTTGAAGCCCAAAAACACTATACGCCCAATAAAAAATTAAATCGGCTAGCCATTCGTGATTGACCCAGGGGGTGGTTTCGCCCGTGTAGGTGAAGACGTCATAGCGGGGAAATGTGAAACCATTTTGAAGAAAATAATTCCAAACCACTTCACCCGCTTTGATATGCCACCAGGGATCGTTGCTGCCCCGGACAGGAAACAGCCCGGCAAAAAATGCGCCAATCAAAGTCAATAAAAACACAAGAAGGGTGATGATTTGAATGGCAGAGGATTGTGGGCCGGGTTCATCATCCTGTTGCTCGTTTACAGGAAGGATGAAGGATAAATAATGGCGAAAAGTGTCCATAAAATGGTTGGTCTCTATACGAATTTATTAAATAAAATTGATTTCAGAAAACATTACCTTCCGCATGGAATTATCTCAAGGTTAAGAAAAAAGACAGGTTGCAGAAAAAAGAAATGAGTTGCCGTTTTCAAATTTGCATTATTATATTTCTTAATGCTATAGTGCTCAAAAGGTAAGTGGTCAGTCACATAAAGTGAATTGTCAAAAAACTCAATATTTTTTTATCCCTCCCCCAATGAAATGGGGCCTGCGCGCCGTGGCGTGGAGGTTAGGAGGGGGTTAAGGGCACCTCACCCGCCCCGGCGGGCTATATCAAGATGAAACGAAAGTGCTCCAATAATGTTTGCTCAACAATCCCCTCGCCCTCTGGGAGAGGGATAGGGTGAGGGCGGCTTACTCAATAAAACAAGGTGTTCCATACGGGGAGGGCGAGGTTGAAAATGCGCCGTGGCGAGGCTCCCGCCGAGCCGTGCCGTTGCCTTTAGGAGGGCGAGGCTCCCGCCGAGCCGTGCCGTTGCCTTTAGGAGGGCGAGGCTCCCGCCG
>CAZEZQ010000715.1:0-3704 GCA_964516245.1 uncultured bacterium
ATGTTGTTCTTGAAGTGACTTCAATTCGTTTTCCATTTGAGGGGAATCGTTCTTCGCCTGCTCTAAGCGGTTCCATTCGACCGGCGCGTTGCGCAAGGCATATTGTTCATCCTGCAAAGATTTTCGCTTGGAGAGTTGTTCTTCTAAGGGTTTGAGTTCTTGTTTTAAACTCTGCAGTGAACCCCGTTCTTCTTTGGCGAAATTTTCTTTGTGCAAATCGTTTTTTATTTGTTCTGTTTGTTGCGCGATTTCCTGCTGCCGTTTTTCGTTTTGTGTTTTTCGCTTCAAGGCATCCTGCAATTGCAGCCAGTCGCGCTCGTGCTGCCGATAGGCTTGCAGGCTTTTTTGCAATTGTTTTTCTTTCTCCGGGTCATATTGAAGTTCTTGCATGGCTTTTTGATATTCGCTCTTTTTCAACCGGGCGTTTTTGGCAAACTGTTCTTCTTTTAACTGTTTCACCGCCATGTTCAATTCTGCTTCTTGTTTTTCCAATTCGGCGATTTCTTCTTTGCCTGTTTTTAATTCTTCATGTTTGTGCCGTGCTTGGGTGAATTCTTTTTCTTTTTCTTCAAACTGCATGTTTTTGTTTTTGTATTGGGTTTGCAGTTCTTTGCGCTGCTTGATTCGAGATTCGATTTCTTGTTCTTTGGATTTTCGTTTGTTTCGGGTTTCTTTGAGTTCTTCTGTGAAATGATTGAGAATTTCTTCACGGCTGTTGTGGGTTAATCCTTGTTTGCACAAGGGGCATTCGGCGCTGTCGTCTCGTTCTAGCAGTGTACTTTTTTCTAGCAGTTCTTTTTGATTGGCCTGGCATTCTTCCACTTCTTTCTGCAGCTGTTCGAGCCTTAAGTTGTTTTCCTGGCCGCGTTCGACAATGCGTTGGACTTCCTGGTTCAGTGTATTGTATTCTTTTTCCAATTGTTCAACCCGTTGGCTGATTTGCGGCGCTTCTGCAAGGGTTTTGCGCAACGTTTTCAGCCGATCCATATATCCACGCAGTTCTGCGATTGTTTCTGAGAGTTTTTGGCGTTCCTGTTCAATTTCTTTGTCTGCTTCGCCTACGGATTTTTGCAGACGTTCGTATTCCGGCCGCAGTTTGTCTAGATGTTTCAATTCCGATTCGATTTCTTGAAACACGAGGTAATTTTTCTCGATCGATTCTTGTTTCCCAATCCATGTTTGGCATTCTTGAATGGCTTGTTCGGTTTGCCTGTGTTCGCTATCAAGCGCTGCCAGTTGCTCGCGCAACTCTCCCCGTTTGCGTTCGATGCGCCGTTCCATCGCCTGCCGCTGCGTATCTTTCTCGCGGTAATCTGATTCGACATTCAACAGATTTTGCAACTCTTTGCCAATGGTATCGCAGCGTTCGTAATTTTTTTGAATCTCTTCAGAGCGTGACAACAGGTCTTTCAAACTTTTGTATTCTTTTTCCAATCGTTCCCGACGCTTTTGGATGTCGTACAATTGTTTTTGAATCTGTGACTTTTCTTCTGACCAGCGGTTTACCCGGTCGCGCACCAGCTTTAGGTTTGCGATTTGATCGCGTAGAGTTTTTTCTTCTGTTTGTACCGTTTTCAGAGCTTCTTCTTTTTTTTGAAACAAGTCTGAAAGTTCTTGTTCTTTTCGCCGAACGTTTTCATCTTCGGCCAGCTGTTTGTCCAAATTTTCGATGCGGGCTGCTGCGGCTTTTTTCTCAGCCCGCGTGGTGCTCCAACGTTGTTTGGTTTCTTCTAGCAGCCGATCGTAATAATCGAGTCCCAAGATGGTGCACAAAATCTCTTTGCGTTCTTTGGGTGATTGCCGGGTGAACTCGCCGGCCTTGCCTTGCTGCAAAAATGATGAGTTGACAAAAGTGCGGTAATCCAATCCAAGAGTTTCTATGATGCGCTTTTGGGTTTCTTTTTTGCTGCTTCCGGTCAGCAGCGTATACTGTTCATCGGGTTGGTTTCGTCCCCGAAATTCGAGTTTGCTGCTTTTGCGGTTCAGAGAATATTCACGCAATATGTGGTATTCCCGCCCGTCTAGCAGAAACGTGTATTCGACCGCCATCTCTTCAGCATTTTGGCGCAGTAGATCTGGATCGGGATTTCTGGAATACCCCGCCTTGCGCGCTTCGCCCCACAAGGCCCAGGTCATAGCGTCTAACAGAGCTGATTTGCCATGGCCGTTCCGGCCGGATAGGCAGGCCAATTGAAACGAGGTGAAATCCAATGGCTCCACTTCATCACCATAAGACAAAAAATTCCGCACCCACAGCCGAATCGGAATCATGCGATAGAACACTCCTTATTGAAACAATCTTTCTAACAAAAAGTACACTGTCCAACCCCTTCCAGGCAAGTGACTCATGCAAGTAGTATGATAGATAAGGACCTAAAGGACAAAAAAGACTTAAAGGACTTAAAGGACGATAATTAGCCTAGATGGTGCATTTGTGGATTGTTAAAAGTGAAATGGTTGAATCGGATCCCCCCTAGCCCCCCTAAATAAGGCTGATCTTTACACACAAGTTTGGGGAATGTTTTTTGCCCCCCTTGTTAAGGGGGGTAAGCACCGCAGGTGCTGGGGGGATTTGGGGTATGAGAAAAGCCAGATCCCCCCTAACCCCCCTTAGTAAGGGGGGAATTCCAAGGTTCACATTTTGTCGGTAAATATAAGTGAAAAGTAGTGAATGAACTTTGGGGAAACTCTCAATTTGTGAATTACGGAGTGCTTGTAGGGTAGGTTGTTTGGTGAATCAAAAAAATTATTTTGTCAAAATGATAGTGGAGACTTTTTTGTGCTATACGATGTACTTTTTTATTGGAGCCATCTTGAAAACCGTGATTTGAAGAACGCCATTGTGGTTGTGGCTGATGTTTTGCGCGCGACTACTGTGATGACCTATGCCCTGCAAAATGGCGCCAAAGCTGTTTGGCCGCAATCGAGCGATGAAAACGCCCGCCAAATGTATCAAGAGTTTGAACAAATGGGCGAACCGGTATTGCTCTGTGGTGAGAAAGAAGGGTTTAAGCGAAAGGGTTACGATCTTGGAAATTCTCCCTTGGAGTTTACCTCCAACATTGTGCGGGGCAAATCGATCATCCATCTTACCACCAATGGCACCAAAGCCTTGCGTGCCGCCTCAGCCGCGCAGCAGGTTTTCATCGCATCTTTCGCCAACCTTACGGCGGTTGCCGATCGCTTGCGAGAGTTGGAAACCCGTGTTGATCAAATCTTGTTCATAGTATCGGGCAGGGAAGGGCAGTATTGCATAGAAGACACCGTTTGCCTGGGTGGCGTTTTGACCTGGTTAATAGGACCGCCCGGCGGCAATATTGATATCACCGACGCAGGCCGCACCGCCATCGATCTCTACCAAGTGTATCGCGGCAACATTCTCAGTATGCTGCAGCAGTGTTTTCATGGGCGCTATCTTGAAAGTGTGGGCTTAGGAGCCGATCTCCCCGCCTGCGCTCAAGTTGATACCGTTACTTCGGTCCCTTATATGCACAATGGAAAAATTATCATATAAAAAAATTCCCCAAGCATTGAATTGAGAGTATGTGTTTTTTACATTTGTTACACATCGCGAGGTGAGTATGATAGCTCGCAAGGGCAGACAAACAACGCTTGCCCTTGCCACCCCATATCACTTACCAACTGAGGTGTGGGGTGCTCTTATGAAACATTCACTTAAGTTCTGAAATTCTAATTGGTTATGC
>CAZEZQ010000716.1:0-3704 GCA_964516245.1 uncultured bacterium
CTTGTTTTTATACAAATTTTGATCAAACTCATATAATGGATTAGTTTCTTCTAATGTAGTAGCAAATATATTTTTTCTATTTTCTGAATTTTCGTCTGTGGTAAATTTTACAGAATAAGGCTTTGATATAACATCATTTTGTTCTATTGTAACTGAAGAAATTACATCATTGCTGCTAGAATGATAAAAACCTTGTGGACGACCTATCACATGATGCCACTCCGTAAAATCCCCATTCTCAATCAAATTATCCCCCGGCTCCAGCTTCGGCTCCAGCAAAACCCACTGCCCATCCGAAAACTCACACTTCGCCCCGGTGAGTTCATCGGTGTCGCCTTTGTACAAGCCGCAGTCGGTGAACATGACCATTTGGCCTTCGGATTCGTAGTCGGCGCGGTTGTCCCACACGGTTTCAGGGATCTCGGCGGCTTCGGATTCTGAGGATTGGGCTACGATCATGGGGGTGGAGGATTTTTTGGCCACGGCCGCTGATTCTTGTTGTGGCTGTTCTTGAGCCTGGCTGCTTGTACCTTGTTGACTGCATCCATTCATCGAACCGGCGAACCCCACGAGCAAAAACACGGTAAACGCCTTCAAACTGTTCAATTTCATTTTCATTTCTCCTTTGCCATTTGGTGGTGGATACTTAATCCACCCTTTTATTCTTCACTTGGACTCTCTGATGAAGTCTGATCTTCTTGCTCTTTCCAATTGTTTGCAACTCGAAATGGATTGATAATTTGTACAGATTCTATCCATTGGCCATGGTTTAAATCTTCAGTGAGTATTGTGCCAATATTATTTTCTAAAGCAACCGCCCATTGCATTGAATCCCAGAATGAGATTTTATAGTTTCTAACTCCCTCCAACGCTTTCAGGAACGTATTTGTGGTTGGGCCTACAACTTTCCAACTTTCTGCAAAATCACTTAATGTTTTCATGGCTGTTTCAGGTTCAATTTTCGGTTTTATCTTCCGGGTCATCACTGCATAAGACTCACAAAGGGTTTGTATACTTAATACCCCGTTTTGAACCTTGCCTAATTTTAATACAATTTTTGATGCCAAATTTCGTTTTTCATTCCCAACATGCAACGCGTAGATCAAAATGTTGGTATCAATCAGGATCAAATTGTCGTAGTCGATCGTTATAGATTTCTTCACGGTTCCAATCTTCTATTTTGCCTTTCAGTGATGTTTCTTCCTTTAGCCATCGCTGCCACCGATCCTGGTCTTTGTTTTGTTTCTCATTGCTCTGTGTTTCTTCAATGAGAACAATAATATCCGCAGACGCATGGGGCAAGGATACGGTATCGGGAACTTTAATGATTTTGTCATCGTCAATATAAGTCTTAAAACGAATGGCTTGCATGGGTTATGTCCTTTCCACCATCAAGCAAGTGAGCTCTTGTATCCATTCCATCCACATGGGTAAGGCCTCACAGCTTAATCTGCACGCAATTTTTTATTATGGCGCGGCTGTGGATATCTTGCAAGCGTTCTTCAAAATCTTCTTGGATGCCGCTTGATTGGAGTATGATGAGCAATTCGACACCATCTGTATCATCCAGCCATGAAAAATCTTGGATTTTATATCCAATCAGATAGTTACCCACATTTTCAGGGTCTAGAATCGCCAGCAGCTCGAAGTTTAATTCTTGGATGGTGAGATAGACCAACTCGGCTTCTTCGCCGCTGCCGAAAATGACCGCTTCCTTGATTCCCATATTCACGAACGGTCTCAGCAAATCGGTTGAGCGTTGGCGGTAGAGCCACAGATAGCGGATAGAATGGCGCAGGTAGCGGTATGACAAGCGAGATTTTTCGTAAAACCCTTTGGGGGTCAGCATGTATTGAATGCTTTTTTGATTCAAACGCGTTACTTTCACATACCCTTTAACGACAACCCGCTTCACCAACGAGTTGACCAATCCCAGGGCAATGCCCAAATTTCTGGAAATGCTGCGTTGAGAGGTGTCAGGATTTTTTTCAATCTCTTCCAAAATGGAAAGAGTTACCCGGTCTTCACGAGTTAATTCTTCTGGAGTTGGATCGTGGGTCATTGAGAGACAAAAAAAGGAAGCAGGCAGGCTTCGCCCCCATCCTGGCACATCCAATAGCCATTCAAGGGACTGAAATTATTAAACTTATGCAAAAACCTTCGGAAAAAGGAAATTTATTTTATACCGTTCAACAAGTGAACGCAAGGGTTTTATTGCAATTTTCGAACAAATATTTCAATATTTCTTAATATTACTATTCTATAAATGCATTCAATCGACATTAGAATTTCTTCGAATCCATTTAATTAGCATGACTGTTTTCATCCAACAGTTCTATATCATTCGCATCCACTTCCATCATAAATCCTTGTCCGACGCTGGTCACCTCGATGGCAACTTTGGTTTTTTTGCTTCTTCTAACAATTTTTCCCACTAATCCCATTGCCGCTCCTGAGGTTATACGGCATGGTTTCCCCGCTTTCAACCCCTCAAATGGGTCAACTTTCACTCCCGAACGCACCGTATGCAAAATTTGATTCAGCTCGTACCGAAGTCTTTCCTGGTCCAACACACTAATCACGCGAGCGGTTCTTCCTGTGCGCAATACAGACTTTCGCTCATCATCACCACCGGCAAAAAAGAAATAACTTGGGAAAAGGGGCGCAATTCGGGTTCGCCTTCTTGAAGAACTCCGGTTTTGTTTTTCAATCAGTGGTAAAAAGTGAGGGACATTTTCAACGGCCAATTCTTTTGCCAATTTGAATTCCTGATGCACTTTCAAGTGGGCAACCCACCATTCACGATCACTGAAAGATAGATCAAGATCTTGTGGATATAACAATTCAGAAAGACTATACATTGTTGTACCTTATTTTTAAGAAAATGTGTGTCTTGACCTGCTCCGGCCACTACAAAAATCAAGACCTTGTATTTGGTGGTCATTATCGATAAATTAATGAAGAAATCATCAAACAATTACCCAATTTCAAAAACAGGTTATAATAGACTGTTCATTTGATGAACGCAAGTCTAAATTTAAATTTTGTTTAGCCACAGTGAAAATGTCAGGGGGTATCGCCACATAGAAAATGTCACCCTAAAGAGAAAATCAGCCGAAAAGTAAGGGAACCGTAAAGGAGGTTCCCAATGGCGAATGAGGTGACATTAAAAGTGAAAGAAGCTCAAAAATTAGGCGTGATCGAAGAGACCTTGAAGGGGCGAATGTCGGTGAAGACCACAGCGAACATAGCGAGGGTAAGTGAACGTCAGATCTATCGAATGCGTGAGAAGGTTCAGCGAGAAGGAGCTCAAGCCCTGGTGCCTGGAAATTAGGGCCGCTCTCCATCTCATACAAAACCAGTGGAGGAACGCCAAAGGTTAATGGGGCATAGATCACCGATTTCTTGACTCTCCATTTACCTCGTCAGCTAAGTTTGTAACGATTTCGATGGCATCATTAATAAACTCTTGCGGGCACAAATCATCCGCAGGATCAGGCCATAGAGCGGCACAGATCACCGCCCGGCAAGCCGCACCGAGCAACCAACCCGCGAATGACAGGCCATCGAGAACAGATACGAGCCACCATACCCTGGCAATCTCGCCGCCGACTGTAGGTTCTTCGAGTGCGGCAAAAAGCAAGACTATGGCGATCACTGGCAAGTCGGTAAAAAGTCTTTTTTGGAGCGCAGGCGTCCTCGCC
>CAZEZQ010000717.1:0-3702 GCA_964516245.1 uncultured bacterium
GGTGCCAAGAGTAGAATGGTGTTTATTCTACTCTTGAAAGCCCGATGGCTACGACTCATTTTCGATCAATTTTCCCTAAGGCGATGCGCTTGTAGGCTCGACATTGGTTTTCACCGGCAAACCGGGGACCTTTAGTTTCACAGCATAGAGACTTGTGCGGGCTGTCATAAACAGGGTTTTGTTTTCCGCGCCGCCGAAGGCGCAATTGGCCGGGGTTTCGGGCAAAGCGATTACTTCAACGCGATCGCCTTGGGTGTTGAACACCACCACACCTTCGTGCGAAGTGACATACACCCGGCCGTCCCGGTCGATTGTAAGGCCGTCGGGATTGGGCGCAAAACCAAATACGCGTCCGTTGCTGATGCCGCCGCTCGAATCCACATCAAACGCCCGCACGTGATTCTTGGCGGTATCGGCGATATAGAGCACCGATTCATCGGGTGACAAAACGATCCCGTTGGGCCGGTCAAATGTGTCGTCAAGCAACACCGGTTCTTCATCGGGCATCACGCGGTACACCCCATTGAAAGGGATCTCGCGTTCGCGGTTGCCCAAGCCGTATGGCGGGTCAGTAAAGAAAATCATACCATCCGAACGCACCACACAATCGTTAGGGCTATTGAGTCTCTTTCCGTCGTAGGTCTCGGCTATTGCTGTGCTCGCGCCATTCAATACAGACCGGGACACGCGGCGGCTGCCGTGTTCGCAGGCGATCAAGCGGCCCTGGTTGTCAAAGGCCAATCCGTTTGACTGGCCGCTATCTTCACGAAACACTTCCACCTCATTCGGGCCGGTCCATTTCAGAATTTTGTTGGCGGGGATATCGCTAAACAGCAAAAAGCCATCCGGGTGCCACACCGGGCCTTCGGTAAACCGGAACCCTCCGGCAGCCTTTTCTACTTCACCGGCAAGCAGCGTATCACCGCCCTGCGCCCAAACGGTTAAAGCGGTCCCGGCCCATACAGTCGAAAACATTAAAACCACAGCCAATCGTTGCATCGCTTTCATTGCTTATGGCTCCTCTCTATTGGATAAACAAGAAACGAGATGGATCGAATTTGTATCGAAATCCAAAAATAGTTTATTCCTCAACTTTTTCTACCGAAATGGTGTCGGCCGATACTTTCTTAAGCACCGAACAATCGCCGTGAACTTTCCCGATAATGTTAACCGCACTGGCCGCCAACGGTTTCTCATCATCCGAGGCTGGGGTGGGTCCGTAAAAAATGCAAAAAGCCTTGCCGGGGGGCCAATAGGCCAAGTCACCCACCTCAACCGCGATTTGTGCATCCGGATTGGCTTTCATATCCAAGGGAATCTCGAAATAAATCTCATCTCCCCAAGTCGAATAGGGACGGTTGAGAGGAAGAATTGAAGCCACTTGCTTGGCCGATTCGTTGTCGTAAAGTTCGCCTTCCAGGGTGGTTTTTCCTACACGGATTTTTATCTTCATAAACTTCCCTCCGTTTTTTAACCAATCTTTCCCCACAATTTGTGGACTAGGAATTCCCCCCTATTAAGGGGGGTAGGGGGGGCTGGCTTTTCTCATTCCGCTGAATCCTCCCAGCACCTGCGGTGCTTCCCCCCCCTTGATAAGGGGGGCAAAACAACTCTCAAACTTCTGTGTAAAGAGTAGGTTTTTAAAGAGGTTACCGTTACTGCGCCAGTCCGTAAATTACCGGCTTGAAATGCGTTTGGGTAGAGCCATGCGCCATCCAAGACAATCGATTGGTGCCCTCGCTCAATGGAATGCGAAAACGGACCGGCGCCAGCGATTCGCTTTTCGAATCATAGCGCAAGGTTGATTCTCCGGCTAAAAAAATCTCGTTCACCAACATTCGCCTGTAACGCGGTTGAATGCCTCCTATATCATCTTGCAACAAAAAAGGAGTTTTTTCCACTGGAGAGACTTCAAAGCGGTAGATCCCCGATTTAGCCACCTTCACTTCCCAGGTGATCCAATACATACCGGCATCGATTTGTGATTCTTGTAACATTTCTCCAAGATCAAACCGATTGTTTTTATCGGGTTTTATGATTTTGGATTCGGCTTGATTTCCCGACTCCTTCGCATACCCTAGCGGAAAACGTTCCCCGTCCAATGTATTGATATAGTGCAAAAGAGAAAAATCATCTGAGTCTTGAATTTGATACGGGCCTCGTGCTTCCAACGTATTTGGATAACGGGTTTCCGGCAGCAGTTCAAACGTGTCTGCTCCCACCACATAGGTATCTTGCTTGGTTGAATCCTCCCGCATTTGTAATACAAGTTTGGGGCGGTCTGCTGCGTGGAGAAAGATAGGTTGTTTCGAGCGTATCGGTTTTATTTTGGTATCTTTGTCATGAAGAATAATATTGGTGATCATCGGTTCTTCGTCCAGCAGCACATCAATTCTCGGACCCTTTGGACATTGGCTGAAGACGCAAACCAGTTTGTAATAACCGGAATACTTCAGTTTGGGCAAAGTCAATTGCAAAGCGCTTTGTTTGTGTTGAGATTCAAATCGCAGTTGGGTGTTTTGGCTCCAATCCGGTCCGAAAGGGAGCATATCCTGAGTTTCATACACTCCACCCAGGGGAGTGACATTGAGTTCTTCGGCTTCGAGCGGCAGTTCGTTTTCGGGTGGGTCTGTCCGCAAACTAACGACCGGCTGCCTCAGTTCCCGTTCGCGAAACCACCGGCCCCCTACGGGCAGCAGCCAGGGGTAGGGCCTATGAGGTTCTGTTTCATACCAATACACCGTGCTGGCGCAATCCAGCCGTTGGGCATTGCCGCTGCCGTGCTCGAGTGATAATAACATGCCCTCGTCAAACGAAACCGGTGTGGATACCAAATGCCGAACCAAGGTATCCACATTGTGCAGCCCCGATACTCCACCGGCGAATGGAAAACTGATGGTTTGGGTGTTCCAGGCCAAGTCAAAAAACCCTTCATTGCCGCAGCCCAAAAATGAATGGTTGTTTCGGCCGTTATAGGCGTACATCATCACATCGCTATTGGGCGAAGGGGTGCGCATAAGCGTCATTCCAACCCAATGGCCCGATTCGTTGGTTGAGTGGGCTATGTAGTTGTCTTGCACATCAACACGCGGTTCAAGGCCCTGTTCGGTAACGCTTAATGCATCGACATCCGTTTCGGTATCCCGCTTCCAATAGGCATGAAAGGTCCGCAAAGAGTCTGGCAGATTGTCTCGTTGTTCCGCATAAAAAGTCAATTCCACTTTGGTGTCTTTATCGATGCTCGTGTTATCCACTTCAATGCGCGCTTCACGATGGAAAGGCATTGGATAATACGAAAAACGCCGCCCGCTTTTTTCCCGCCCCAAAATCTTGGTACGCACGCGGCCACCGAAAAAATCGGTTGCTGGGGCTTCCACACTGGGCTCTTCTTCACTGTCCCAATACATCCGAAGAATCAATTCCCGTCCGGTTTCATCGCGGTTTCCCGTCCACCCCATGCGCACTCCCCGAATGACGGCCGGACCTTCAAAGGTGGCCATGGTGAGATTAACACCGGCGGGGATCGACTGGGCCACAGACCATTCTTTCACATCTTTTCCGTGTTGAAATGTGGGAGAATCGGAGGGACGAAATTGCTTTCCCAATGTTTCGATCTCCTTCTTAACCGGGTTAGACAAAGGCAGTTTCAGTGTTTCAGCCGACTGAGGTTCATCCAAGGTGATGAGATCCATTTGATAATAA
>CAZEZQ010000718.1:0-3692 GCA_964516245.1 uncultured bacterium
TGCAGAGCGGCAAACCGGTTGCCGTAAATAATGTCGGTTTCATCATTGAGCAAAGGATTCAGCAGATTGGGGATGTCGTTGGCGTCGTGCTGCAAATCGGCATCGAATTTCACCAAAAAATCATACCCATGATTGCGAGCGAAATTGATCCCAGTACGAACCGCCGCCCCTAAGCCCAAATTGAGATGATGTTTGATCACATGGTCGAACCCAATCTCATTGGCGCGCTGGTTGGTTTCATCGGTAGAACCATCATCGACCAAGCAAATATCCACTTGCACGCCGAGACCCAATAACGCGTCTTTGATGGATTGCAGGTTTTTGTATGTCTCTAAAATCGTATCCTGCTCGTTGTATGCCGGTACGATGATAACAACTCGTTTGGGTTCTTCCACGATGACTGTCCTCCTCCAAAACACATATTTACTTAGAGATAGGTTACATTGATCATGGTTCTGTTTCTATTGTTGTGCTTTGGCACTCACCAGTTGTTTGTCAAACCTAAATGAAGACTGATCCAAAGCTTATTCCCCCCTTTTTAAGGAGGGTTAGGGGGGGTCTGGCTTTTCTCATACCTCTAAATCCTCCCAACACCTGCGGTGCTTACCCCCCTTAATAAGGGGGCTAGGGGAGATCCGGACCCATCATTCCACCTATGACATACTACGAGCATTGCGCAACATGCTGCTGCGCAGGCAGCTCATCAACAAATTCCCTATCATTCTTTGAAACAAACCCTGCTTGACGCAAAAGAAAAAGCAGCCCCTCGGCGGCTGCGAAGGCCATGAAGGGGAACAAATGGGAAATCAACCGCCAGTCAAACACACCATTGTAATAAACAAGCGCTCCAACAAAAAACGCCATAGGACCCAACAGCAGCAGCATGCAGAGAAGCAAAAGAATCGTTTTGGAACGTTGCAGCCAAAGAATATACCCCAACAATGAGCTGCCAATCAGAAGAGTTGAAAAGGGGAAATAAAACAAGCGCAACGCGTAAGAGCCAAAAAGCGTGTTCGCTGTGCCGATTCCCGTATAGAAAACCGATTTGTACCAGGGAAAAACATGAAAAAACATGTAGACTGCCGAGCGGGATTCAATCTCATTTTCTTCTGTAGGGAACATGAGTTGATAATAGAAATTGGTATGCGTATTCGCGCTGTATAGCGGGTCGCCATAGGTATGCCAGCAATAGTAATAATAGGGGGCCGCCATTCCAAGCGCGATAATAGCTGCAATAATCGGTATACGAAACGAAAACCTTTGATGAATCCATATCCAAAGAATAAGCAAGACAAACAGGGGCAGGCCCGATGTGCGCAGCAATAACAAAAAACCGCATACCACTCCAAAAAGGATCATTTGATTCCAATGAAACTGTTTTCTTTCAGTCAGCCAAATCGCCAGGCCAATGGCTGCCAAAAGCAAAATAATAAACAATTCAAGACGCAATCCCTGCAGAGAACGATAGATCATCCCCTTGTTGGCGGCATAGAGCAATGCAGCAAGAAAACCAATGCGATGGGAAAAAAACCGGGTTCCAAAAAGGTAAATTATAAGTGCAGCCGTACAAGAAAAGAAAACCGAAAGAAGCCGCAGTGGGAGATAACCGCTCTCGCTCAGGTCGTCAGGCAAGGGTTTTACCCAATCGAGAATCATCACCAGCCAAGCCCAAAGAGGTTCGCGGTGCCCGCTGTCGTATCCCCAAGTTAGAGATTTGGCAAAGCCCATGTAAGTTTGCGCATCCGGCTGCAGGGGTTGAGTGGCGACATTGGGGAGTTTTTCCATGCGAAAAATCAACGCCAAGGCAAACAGCGCCAACGCCCAGCATACCAAATCTTTTCGGGTCAACTGCGTCGATGCCCAGGGATACAAATAGCATGCAAGCAACAGAGCTGACAATATTGCCATGCTCCAATGGATACACAGCAGTAGAGTGCAGATGGCAAGCACGAACCATTGCCAATGATTCTTTTGCTGGTTCGTTCTTAATTGAAAGATCAGTAAAAAGAATACAATGAAAATACATTTAAATAACCAAATGGGTTTCTCCACTGAAACAAGAAAATCATCATAAAATTGGTAAGCCGCATCACCGGCAGAGAATGAATAATAGGCATATTGGATGGATTCAGCCGAAAGAAAAAACAACGCTAAGAAACCAGCGCTGATTGCAGCAAGATAAATTCGCGACAAAGATATTGTGAGCTGATTCGATATTTTCATAGATGATAAAAGTCAACAGACTAAAGCAATGATAAAATTTCCTCCCCAATATTAGGGAGCATTTTTGCCCCCCTTATCAAGGGGGGTAAGCACCGCAGGTGCTGGGGGGATCTGGCATTATGAGAAAAGCCTGATCCACCCCTACTTCAATATCATTATTCCGTATAAACAAAGTCACTCGACATCAGTCATGGAAGAAAAGCCAATGAGTTGATTCCAGGAGCAATGCCCCTGGCTATTATATATTACCCTTTTAGGGTTAACAACAAACACAATTCACACTTATGAGTAAAGATCAGCAATCTTGGGAGGGGGATTAATTCAGTTCACTGACCCATTACCTCCCACCTTAAATGAGATGGAACACTTTTTCCCATGCTTCGATGGCGTTGGGCAATAACAATTCAGAAACCCGGTGTTGGGCATTTTGGGCGATCTCGTTACGCAGATCGTGATCAGAAATCAAACGTCTGATCGCATTCGACATGGCTTCAACATCTTCCGCCGGCACTACCAATCCTGTTTCTTCATGCGTAACATATTCCAAAGGACCAGGGGAGGCATCGGTCACAATGGCCGGCAATCCATACGCCATAGCCTCAAGCAACACATTGGGCATGCCTTCATGGCGCGAAGCCAACACGAAAATGTCAGCATTTTTGTAATAAAATTCAATCGCATCCGAATTGGCCACCCATATCACCCGGTTTGTAAGTTTCAGTTCATTTGACAAAACTTCCAACTCACTTTGCAATCCACCCTTCCCAACGATATAAAGTTTCCATTCAGGATAATGTGGAGCCAAGGCGGCAAACGATTTTAGTAGAATGTCATATCCTTTTTGCCAATGAAGCCTGCCCACGGCCAATAGACACGGTTTGTGCAGTGTAGCTGCAGCACCAGAGGTTGATTCATTTTGTATAACAATCGGATTGGGCACATACGCCAATTTTTCAGAGTGAACAAACGTACTAAGATTCTCAATTACACCTTTGCTATTGGCTGTTACAATGTCTGCCCAAGGGTAAATCCAGCGCCGCAACCCATCCCAAATGCGCCCCAAAGATTGCTTTGCAGGGTCATTGCGTTCTGAAATAAACACTTTCACTTTTAAGCCTAAACAGGCAAGGATAACCAAAATATTCGTGGTGCTGACAAACCCAACTACGATGGGGCTTTGGCTTCCGCGAATCAGTTTTCGCAGTTTCCATATTCTGGCAAGGTTCGCCAAGGTAGCTTTGATGACATTGCCTGATTCACTCAAACCATAAATCGAGCGGTGCACAATAGCGGGATGCAGACCAAAAAAATCTTCACTGGGATCTGAAAAAGTAATCACGGTGATAGAATACCCTTTTTCACAAAAGGCATTGGCGATCCGGGTCAACACCCGCTGCGCCCCCCCACAAGCCAAATCACTTATAACAAAAGTAACATGAGACATGCTTTTATGTATCTAAAACCTTCAC
>CAZEZQ010000719.1:0-3688 GCA_964516245.1 uncultured bacterium
ATTTTTGCGGCGACAATCCCCGTTTGGCTGAAGTGGATGTGGTAATGAACGCCGACCGCAACTGGTCGACGAGCAACACTAAAACCGGCTTGATCACCTACAACGGACCGGCGCGCCGCTTCTTCAACACCGCCATGCACGAACTGGGCCACCTGTTCGGTTTGGCGCATGAATGTGATGAATACAACATCATGGGCGAAGATTGGGATCATACTCAAACCAACGGCGGCAACACCGGCGGCTACCTGGGAGAAGATGCTTCACAGGCCGCGGTTCAATTGTATGGACGTGATGCATCCAAAGGAGAAGATTTGAGTGTTTCCCATTGGATGTATAGTGGATGTGATGGTGGCTATAGTGAACATACCCGCACAAAAGCCTATAACACCAGTGATGCGCGCCTGAGCCGAAGCTGGCAATCTGACGAATGGCATTACCGGGTAGACAATGGCCAAACCATCAAAGTGGAATTTACCTATGAAAACAATGGCGCTTCGTATCATGAGGGCATTCGTGTGGGGTATTATCTTTCCACCAATGAACTGATCACAACATTAGACCAGCGCATTGGCGGCAGCACATTCAAGTTGGGCCGCAATGATGTATATACGATCAAAAAGACGGTTACTCTACCCAACGATTTATCGCCCAACACCAATTATTGGGTGGGTGTGATTATCGACGACGACGATTCGATTTCAGAACGGGATGAACGCAACAACGCCACGTATATTGGCTTGCGCACCAACAATTTCCCCGCACCGACACCCACTTTCACTCCAACACCGCAACCCACACCAACAATAGGGTTTCCAATTCCAACCATACCTGAGCTCCCCACAGGAATTCCCACGATTCCGGGATTGCCCACCATTCCAGGGAATCCAACGATTCCAAGCTTACCAACTCCCACACCCACTGCACCGGGCGCCCCCACGCCCATACCTACCATTCCGCCCAATTTCACCATTGATCTACCCTCCAACGTGTTGGAATTTGAAACCCAGGCCTTTGAAGAGAACTCTGTGGTGCTAAACCAAGCCTCTACTTTGGTTGGTGTCAATCCGGATAACCCCATCGCACAAGCACCGGAATACATCATGGGTGGTTATGGAGAATTCACCACAATGGAATCAATCACCTTGCCTGATGGTTTTACCCTTTCTTCTGCCTTGAAGTCTGAAGATGGAACCCCCTATCTTGTGGTGGTTTCACCGGAAGGAGAAATCTCTGAATTCGCCGAAATCGCCATCGACAGTGTCTTGGTCGGGAAACAAGAGTTTGAAATCAGCCAAGCCTATGTAGTCGATATGTCATACAATGGAAAAGACAAAATTGTACTCTTTATTCATGTCGGTGGTGACAACAAAAACACCGATACACCATTCATTCAGGCTGTGGTAAAAACAGAAATCACCGGGCCCTTCAATGCTTCGGCGGTGAATGGTTTCCAATTACACTAAGCCTTTCAGTACCAAGCAACAACAGAGAGGTGGAGGTTTCTCTCCACCTCTCTTACTTTTCTTCACTTATTTCTCACCTGGATCCCATATCGTCGCTGCAATATAACGCTCCGGCGCTTTGTGATCCTGAAAGTAATACACCGTCACAATCTTGCCATCCGGTATTTGTACTGTTCGCGTATAGCCCAAGTCGCGGCCAGAGCCATCATCCCGTAGCGTGAATGGTTTGGTCCATGTTTTGCCGTTGTCTGAACTAAACACGGCTCGAATGCTATAGGGCTCAGCGCGATAGCCATAGGTAAGGCACAAACGCCCGTCGTGCAGTTCTATCATACTGGGTGGGTTGCCCACACCGGCATCCTGAACCGGGGTGCTGAGGAAATCCCACGATTCGCCATTGTCTTGGCTGAGATACGCATCAATCCAGCGCTTGGAACCCTTGCGTACGCGTACGGTTGAAAGAATCTCGGTTTCAGACAGCCGCACCGATGAAGGCATAATGGCAAAGCCCTCCGGCAATGGGGTAATCCACGATACGAAATTCCACGTTTTGCCGCCGTCGGTTGTGCGGGCGCTGAGAGGACGGCCTTCACGCCCATTGGGTTTGGCGGCTGTAACGAAGATCATGCAGTCATGTTTTCCGTTCACGATGTAATCGGTACGCGCGCCGATCCCTTCTTGATCGTGAATCAGCAAATCGAACGGCCCCTCCCATGTTTTCCCCCGATCATACGAATAGTAAAACATCGATGGCCCGGCATGATGGTCGAGCATGCGCAAAGTCATGGCAAAATCGGGATGTTCAAAATTGATGGCTTCGGTATTGGGGATAGGAGTTTTGGGGATCAAATGCGGGGGACGCACACCATGTAGTGCGGCGCCACGGGGGACAATCACATCCGATGGATCTTCAAGTTCCCAGGTTTTGCCCCCATCTATGCTGCGGGCAAACCAGTGTTCTTCCGGCTTATCGTGATCGATGTTATGACGCTCTTCGCCCAGGTCTTCATAATACCCCCGGCTGAAGCCCACCAGGATCTCATCGCCCCAATTCCATATACCATGATTGGCGGGCCAGCCGCCGAAGCGGCCTTCTTCACGGTAAATGGTGGCGTGCTCAATGACTTGGGGCTCACTCCAAACGGTCACTGAAGACAAAGCGATGAATAGAGACAAAAAATATAGTGGTAGTTTCATTTCAGTCATCCTTCTTTAAATTCGTTTTGATTGAAATAGCATAATTCTGCCACAAAATGGAAGAGCAACCTTCTCAAATTCAATACATTTTTTATGATGAAAGAAACGCTTAGTCACAGAACAGTCACATGAGGTGAGTTTTTATTACATAAAGTTGTTCATTCCTCCCCCAATGAAATGGGGGAGGTTAGGAGGGGGTTAAAGAGAGATTCAAGTTAGTTTCAACCCTCTCCTAACCCCTCCCAATCTTGGGAGGGGAAATCAGATACCAGAATTTCTACAAAATTGAAAATTTCATGGAGCTGTTATGAAGAACCAACCTTCACGCCGCCAATTTCTCGCCACCGGTTTGGGCGCCGCTTCTGCTGGCATGCTAAACGCATTGCCATCATTTGGGCAAAACGGCAAGCGGCCCAATATCTTGTTCATCATGTCAGACGATCATGCCGCCAATGCCATCAGTTGCTATGGTTCACGTTTGTCGGATGTCGCCCCTACTCTCAACATCGACCGCCTGGCGAGCGAAGGCATGAAATTGAACCATTGCTTCTGCACCAATTCGATTTGTGTGCCCAGCCGGGCCTCAATATTGACAGGCCAATACAGCCACAAAAATGGTGTCTACACACTTAGAGACGCCATTGACCCCGAACGCAGCAACGTGGCCAAAATTCTTCAGAGCAACGGTTACCAAACCGCGATGATCGGCAAATGGCATCTAAAAAGCGAACCCAGTGGATTCGATTATTGGAACGTGTTGCCCGGCCAGGGCCGTTATTACAACCCCGTCTTCAAAGAAATGGGCAAAACCGATCAAGTCGTATACAAGGGCCATTCGACTGATGTGGTTACCAACTTAACTATGCAATGGCTGGAAGACCGTGATTCTGAAAAACCCTTCTTCTTGATGTGCCAATTCAAAGCACCACACGAAGCGTGGCAATACCCAAAACGTTTGCGTGAGTATTTGGCGGATACCAAGATTCCTGAGCCGGACAGCCTGTGGGAAGATAAGTCGCATCGTTCAC
>CAZEZQ010000720.1:0-3686 GCA_964516245.1 uncultured bacterium
GCCTCGATTCCACATGGAAAGCAACACCGAAGAGGGATCACCATGATCATCGCCGCTTTGCTCATCATTGCTGTGGCCATGCAGAATTACACAAATTTTGAATCGTTTCTCGCCAAATCGGAAGAACTGAAATGGTCGCTGATTTGGGGGGGAGTGAATGGTGCGCTGGTCTCCATTTTGTCTATCGCTCTTCTCCCAATTTTTGAAGATTTTTACGGCATTACCACAGATATCAAACTGCTCGAACTCAGCCAGAAAAATGAATTGTTGCATAAATTAGAACATGAGGCTCCCGGCACTTACCAACATACGATGCGTGTCGCCACCCTGGCCGAAACCGCCGCCGAAGCCATCGGCGCCAATGCACTTCTCACCCGGGTGGGTACCTATTACCACGACATCGGCAAAACGGTGAAGCCGCAATACTTTGTGGAAAATCAACAAACCAGCGCCGACAAAGCCAAGCATTCCAAAATTTCGCCCAATATGAGCTGTTTGATCATTCGCAACCATGTCAAACACGGCATTGAAATGGCTCAAAAGTACAAATTGCCCAAAGTCATTCGTGATTTCATCCCGGAACACCACGGCACCACTTTGATGATCTACTTTTACCACCAAGCATTGGGAATTGAAGAAATTGAAGGTACAGTGAAAGAAGCCGACTTTCGCTATCCCGGACCCAAACCGCAAAGCAAAGAAACATCGATTGTGATGTTGTCCGATGCATTAGAAGCCTCCTCGCGGGTTCTCGAGAATGTGACCGAACGGGATATACGCCAACTGGTGCGCAAGGTCATTAATGAACGATTTATGGACGGCCAGTTTGATGAGTGTAATTTGACATTAAAAGATCTGCATACTCTTTTCCATAGCTTTTCTGATACACTCATTCATATGATGCATCAGCGGATCGCCTATCCCCCCGCTCCGGCAAAAGACACGGGAGAAAAAGCAAAATCGCAAGGGGTACAAAAAAAACCGGCTGGTGAAAAAGAGCAAGAAAACCAAAACGAAGCAATGGAAAAGCCGCCGGTGGCCATCAAAGAAAAAGAAAAGCAGGAACCGGAACGGATTCCCAAGAGAAAAGATGACGATGCTGAATACCCTCCAGCAAACCGTTCACGCACGGCATAAGCCTCGAGTGTAATTATGTGTTATAATGAAAGTATGGTTAGAATCGGAAGCAGAACATTATGATATCAATCCCGGCCGCCACCGCCGGTTTGCCGAAGCCCTTCTCAATGCGTCCGGTGAAGTGGATTCAGAATTGAGTATCCTTTTGGTGGACGGCGAAAAAATGCAGCAATTGAATCATCAGTATCGCGGGCTCAATCAACCGACGGATGTACTCTCTTTTTCGATGCGTGAAGGTGATTCGATTGGACAAAATTCCTTACTTGGAGATATAATTATTTCTGTTGAAACGGCAGAAAAACAAGCGGCTGATTACGGAAATACGCTTGACGAAGAAATTGATGAATTACTTTTTCATGGCTTTTTGCATCTTTTGGGCTATGATCATGACCAGGATTCTGAAAGTTGGAACCAAGCGCAAAAAAGCTTGCTGGATAGTGTACAAAAACATAAAATTTCTTATATCCCGAAAGGGATGGAACTAAAAACGAAACCTACAAAATACGAGTAGGGGAGGATAAACTGACGCAAGCCAATGCGTCTTGAACAATAATGGACGACACAAGCAGTTATGAGCCTATCACCCAATGGCTCTCAAATATGGTTTCATCGAGCGGGATCATTGCCGCTGCGGAAACAGTGATCCAAACCGAACCACTTGTTGTTTGGATTCAAGGCATTTTGTTTGTTATTTGCCTTGTCCTGTCTGCATGCTTTTCCGGTTCGGAAACGGCTCTTACCTCCATGTCCAAATTGCGCATTAAGCGTTTATTTGGCGAAGAAGAAAAAGCGTATCAAAAATTGGAAGGCTGGTTGGAAGACCCCAACCGCTACTTGGCCACCATCTTGGTGGGCAACAATTTTGTCAACATTCTCGCTTCAGTCACCGCCGCCAATCTTGCTGAAATCTTTCTTGTCACCCAATTCAATTTGGATTATGTTATTGCTTATAGTTCGGCTGTGGCGGTAGGTGTTACCACCTTCCTGCTCTTGATATTCGGTGAAATTGTCCCCAAAACCTATTCCAAACAACATGCGGTTCGCATTTCGCTCCTCGTGATTGGTCCGCTGGATTTGATGTACAAAATTCTCAAACCGTTAATTTGGTTCTTTTTAATTATTTCCAATACCTTTATCAAATTAATGGGTGGGCAGGCGGTAAAAGAAGTCCCCCTTTTGACAGAAGAGGATGTGCGCGCCCTCATCGAAATGAGTGAACGTGAAGGGCTTCTTGAAGTGGAAGAGCGCGAAATGATCCACAGCATTATTGATTTCGGCGAAACCCTGGTGAAAGAAATCATGACTCCCCGTGTAGATTTTGTCGCTTTGCCGGTGGATATGCCTTTGAAAGAGATTATCACTACTGTTGTCGATTGCGGCCATTCCCGTATTCCGGTATACCGCGATGAACTTGAAGAAATTGTCGGCATTCTTTATGTGAAAGATTTGCTGGGCGTGGATACCAATGGTAATTCTGAATTTAATCTTGAATCCATTCTGCGTCCCCCCTTGTTTATTCCCAAAACCAAGAAGGTGAGCGATCTTCTTCAAACCTTTAAATTGCAAAAAACCCATATTGCCATCGTTGTCGATGAATACGGGCTTACCGGGGGATTGGTCACCATTGAAGATATCCTCGAAGAAATCGTAGGCGATATTCAAGATGAATACGATGTCGAAGAGCCCGGTTATGAAGTGCAGGAAGATGGATCCATCATCGCTGATGCCAAAGTCGATTTGGATATTTTGATCGAAGTGGTGAATATCGAGTTCCCCGAAAAAGATGTCGAAACCTTAGGGGGGTTTATCTCCTCTGTGATGGGAACCGTTCCGAAAGTGGATGAATCCATTGAATACGCAAATTACAAATTTACCATTTTGGATTCAGATGAACGCAAAATTAATAAAGTGAAAATTGAGCCCGTATCGCGTGAAATCAAGCCAGTAGAACTACCGGAACCCGAACCTCAAAATCAATCATAGCATTACGAAAACGTGGATGATTCGTTTGCAGATCAAAATCTTTCTTGATTCTTTGATCTCCGATTCTGCTCGAATTTCAACATATTTATTTTCCTGGAATTAGGAGTAAACTGGTATTTATGCTCATACGTCTACGCAATTACTTTTTTGCCGGTCTTTTGGTCGTGGTCCCTATTGGTATCACAATTTGGATTGTATGGGGATTATTTACTTTTTTGGATAGTTGGTTTCATCAAATTCTTAAGAAATACGATCTGATCACTGCATTGAATGAATACAATATTAAAATCCCCGATTATGGATTAGGGTTTGTTGTCACCATTTTGCTAATTTGCTTTGTGGGTTTTGTCACCCAGCTGTATATTGGAAAAAAGGTATTGCATTTGGTGGAATCGTTTTTTTCCAATATCCCTGGAATTTCAACAATTTACAAAGGATTGAAACAAATCGGCGAAGCATTAGTGTTACGCAAAAAAAATGTGTTCGAAGCCGTTGGAATGATTGAATATCCTCGACGGGGCATCTATTCTCTCTGCTTCATGATTGATACCGATAATAACTTGATC
>CAZEZQ010000721.1:0-3680 GCA_964516245.1 uncultured bacterium
CGCCGAGCCGTGTCGTTGCCTTCGGGAGGGCGAGGCTCCCGCCGAGCCGGTTTCTCGTTCAAACGGCTCATTAAGAGATTCACCCTCAATCTTGAATACAAAAAATTATGGATGGGCTTACCCCCCTGTAAGAATTTAGGAAAATACTCATGTGTGGAATTTGCGGAATTATCTATCACGATCAAGAGCGCCCAGTAGACGCCGGATTGCTGCAGCGCATGGCCGGTATCATCCAACACCGCGGGCCGGATGACGACGGCCATTACACCGAAGGCGGTGTCGGGCTGGGGTCCCGGCGCTTGTCAATAGTGGGCTTAGACGATGGCCACATGCCCATGAGTACAGAAGACGGATCATTGGTTGTGGTATACAACGGCGAACTCTACAACCATCCGCGCTTGAAACAAGCGCTGCAAGCTAAAGGCTATACCTACCGCACCCACAGCGATACCGAAACCTTTCTCCATCTCTATCGCGAATATGGTGAATCGTTCTTGAAACACGCCGAAGGCATGTTCGCCCTAGCCCTGTGGGACAAAAACCAACGCAAATTGATATTGGCCCGTGACCGCTTGGGCATAAAACCGCTCTATTACCATTATCAAAATGCAACCTTGCGTTTCGGGTCAGAAATCAAGTCCATTCTATGCGATCCAGAAGTCCCGCGTGAAATCGAACTCGAAGCGCTCAATTTCCTCTTAGCCTATCTCTCTGCCCCTGCTCCCTATTCCATGTTTCGCGGCATTCGCCAATTGAAACCCGGTGAGATGTTGGTCTATCAGAATGGCCATATGCAAACCAAACCCTTTTGGAATCCATCAGAGAGCATTCAACCTATATCAGAAACAAATCTTCAAAATGCCAAAGATGAGTTGCGCCATCGGTTGGACACAATAGTCAAAGAACACCTAATGTCAGATGTGCCAGTAGGCGCGTTTCTTTCCGGCGGCATCGATTCGAGCATTTTGGCAGCCTTGATGGCCAACCATCTTGGCAATGACTTTCAAACCTTCTCCATCGGCTTCGAAGGCTACAGTTTGTTTGACGAATCTCAGCAGGCCAAAGCCTTCGCTCAACATTTGGGCAGCCAACACCACGAACGCATTTTAAAACCATCAGACTTACTCAACGCGATGGAAGACATCACCTGGCAATTGGATGAACCGTTGGCCGATTCATCATGCCTGCCGGTCTATTACGTCTCACAATTGGCGGCAGAGCATGTAAAAGTGGTGCTCTCCGGCGATGGCGGGGATGAGGTGTTTGCCGGCTACCGCAAATACCAGGCAGAATATTTTCGTAAGTTTTTCAGTTGGCTGCCAAATGGAGTGAATCGCTTTTTGAGTCATTCCATCGAACCCATGCTGCCCGAATCCCGCGCCAACCATTGGATGGACATGTTGCGTCAAGTGAAGAAATTCTTCCGCGGCTTGGATCCCGATCCATTCGAACGCCACTTGGGCTGGGCCATCCATTTTGAAGACCAATTGCGCAGCCCCCTATTGCATCCCGATGTCCGCCGCAGCATTCATTTTGAAGAAGCGTGCGATTATCGAAAGCGCTTGTTTGATGAACTTCCCCACCTTGATGATCTCACCCGCATGCTCTGGGTCGATCTACGCCACAATCTCCCCGCCGATATGCTGACCAAAGTGGATCGCATGTCCATGCTGCATTCGCTCGAAGTGCGTGTCCCGTTTCTCGATCACAAATTGGTCGAATACGCTTTTTCACTGCCGGGTGATTACAAACTTCACGGCAAAACCACCAAGTGGATACTCAAAGAAGCCTTTCGGGATCTACTGCCCGCAGAAATTATCGACCGGCGCAAACACGGCTTCGATGTGCCGGTGGGCGAATGGTTCAAGAACGAATTGCGCGAAGTGATTGAAGATGTATGTTCATCAGAAACGACGACGCGCCGCGGATTGTTCGATCCGCAGCGCGTGCATCAGGTACTCAAGGATCATCAAGACGGGAAGCGCGACTACAACAACCAACTATGGATTTTTCTCAGTTTAGAACTCTGGCAGCGTCGTTATCTGGATTCTCCTCAGCTGCCTGCTCGGCCCGGTGCATAGGAATCGCCTTAACCACGCCCAACCGGGCGATTTTTCCGTTTTTATGCTTTTCTTCTTCGCTTGTATAAAGAACCTTTGCGATGACCCGGTCTTTCGGTTTTAATGATTTTTCGTTAAATATCTTCTTGTTCACCCCCCGGCGCTTGAACCACAAAAATCCGTCATAACTATGATGCCGAAATGTAAAACTATTGCCAGTATGAGACAGGCTTGCAATTTCAACTTCGATCATATCTCCTGGCTCGACCCGGGGCTCCAAATACAAGATCGGCTCCGTCCCTTCTTTGCTTGTGAGAGACAAGCCGGGGATATTCGTGATTTTTAAAGGCAATACTTGGCCTTCTTTGGCCTCTTCCACCTGCTTCACAAAACAACGGTATTTTCGCCCCATCGCATCGGTCAAATAAAAACCGGGATTCCCCTTCAGTTCAATAGAACCGTTTCCATTGGGACGCCGTTTTTCCACCACAAAATCTATTTCTGCATCAATAAATGTATTGATTCGCACATCATCCGGTTCCAGATAGAAGGCATGAGTACGCGACAAAATCCGATTCACTTTTTCATAAATTTCATGGGTTGGGCAGCTTTCAGTAGGGTGGCTGTAATGCAGTAGAATTTCATGAGCGATATCATGCACTGCTTGATATTCGCTGAATTCTTCTGCATGATGCAAACGCTGCCAGAATGCTATTTCTTTTTCTTGATCCCAGTCATCTTCAATAGAAATTTTCTCAACCAACAAATTGTAATGTTCTGAAGACAACAAACGTTCGGCATCGTGTTGATAGGCATGAAAAACTTTCTGGGCCCGTTTAACGCACCCAAAATTCACCAGCTCCAACACTCGCTCTAAGTAGAATAAAACTTCTTTTTCTTGTTCTTCTTTGGGCAAAAGACTTTTTACAGATCCAGCCATCTTTGAACTCCTTGAGAAGTCGTCCAATTATGAGTGTATCCAAAGCCCATGCTGGTGAAAAACAAACTTGTAAAAAGTTGTAATTGTGGGTTGGTTAATTTGATACACTTGCCTCTCCAAAAAATTTCAATAAACCTGCTTCTCTGTTCATTCGTCTTGATTTACGATACTATTCACTCTCACAAACCATCTCTGAAAGAGGATATTCACCATGAAACGGCGCAATTTTCTTAAAACCACTGCAGCCACTCTCTTCGCAACCGCCACAGCGGGTGTGGGTTATACGGCGCAAGATTCCATTTCGTATAAATCCTTGCCACGCTGGCGTGGGTTTAACCTGCTCGAAAAATTCACCTTACGTCGCAACAGCCCCTACAAAGAACGCGATTTTGAGTGGATGGCCAAATGGGGATTCGATTTTGTGCGTCTGCCTTCAGACTACCGCTGTTGGACAGATCGTAATGATTTGAAAAAACTGGATGACTCTATCTTAAAACACTACGATCAAGCGATTGAATTTGGTAAAGAGTATGGCGTCCATATCAATATCAATCTTCACCGCGCCCCTGGGTATTGCGTTAATCCACCTGAAGAAGAACTCGACTTGTGGACCCAAGAAGAAGCCCTCGAACTGTTCTGCTGCCAATGGCGCAATTTTGCCGAGCGGTTTAAGGGAATCC
>CAZEZQ010000722.1:0-3679 GCA_964516245.1 uncultured bacterium
AAGGAAGCAAAAATGAAAAGAGAAGAAACGAAACGAAAGTCTGCAAATGAGTGAATTTCAGAAAAAACCGGGTCGAGATACAGATGGATAGGGAATAATATCTTGTAAAAATAATAAAGATGGATCACACCGAATTGCGTAAGAATGTTCACAAATGGAGAGCGCGCTTCCATATCTGGGATGCCTAACGATGCGCCGTAGAATTGCCAGCGCCAATAGAAAAAGCCAAGCGCTCCGATCATCAGAGGGATGCTAAAATAAGCGATTTCCCAAATGGTTTGAGATTTTCTTTCACAGGGAGAAAAAAAACAGAGAGTCAATATAAATAAAACCGGCAATGTAACCGAGATTTCTTTGCCTCCCAATCCCAAAAAAGCACACGTGTAAAGAATCAAATTGACCAAAAGAAATATCCCGATTTTCCACGCCCAAGTGCTGTTGAAATAATTGGTTTTTCTGAGAATGAATAGTGAAAGGCAGTATCCGGCCATGAAGAAAAATGTGGCGATTAAATTGGAGCGGGAAATCAAGTAAGAAACAGGTTGGGTGTTGATCGGGTGCAAGGCAAAAAACAACGCAGATATGAGACCTAAAGGCAAAAACAGTGAATATTTATTTTGAAAACCGGAGAGGTTGCCAAGTTGGCAAAACGCAAACCACACTAAGAGCGCATTGATACAATGCAGCACGATACTGGTGACGTGAAATCCAGTGAGATTTTCTGAGTACAAATAATAATCGAACGCATAGGTAATTTGGTTGAAACCGCGTTTGACGTAAAAGTGATCGAAAAGATTGGGGATATTGGATAAACTTTTTATATTGGAATTTTCCAAAAGATATTTGTAATCATCCAGAAAAACATCACCCCAAAGTGATGGGAGATATACCAAAAAAATCAACAGAATCAATGCCAATACGGAATAAAGTCCCATCCATTTGGTTTTAGCGAGAGCGGAAAAAATGTGTTCCCGATGATTTTCATTTGAATTGGATTTGGAGTGACTTTGAACGGGTTTATTCTGTTTTGATTGGACATCTTTCTTTTGATTGGATTGTTTTTTCTTTTTGGCCATAAAATTTCATTTCCAGTATTACGATAGAATTTCGTTTGTAATAGGTCAGTGAATTGAAGTAATTCCCTTCCCAAGATTGCTGATCTTTACCCACAAGTTTGGGAGACGTTTTTTGCCCCCCTTATTAAGGGGGGTAAGCACCGCAGGTGCTGGGGGGATCCGGCGGAATGATAAATGCCGGATCCCCCCATAATAAGGGGGGCATTCACAGTTCATATATCTGACCAATTGCCTTCGTTTTATTGTTCATTCATTTGTGATTGTTTGCCTTCTTGAATTTGTTTCTTATTGGTTTGTTCGAGTTCAAACCGCAAAATCGATATTTCTTGAGTTAAGTCTTTTATCCGATGTGTGAATTCAGTAATTTTGACACACAATTGCAAAACGATCAAAAAGCAAAATAGCAATCCAAAAAACAAAATCGTGGCTGAAACATTGCCCGCCCCAATGAATTTTGTGATCGAAATAGACAATGGATACCACCAAAGATACGTAAGGCATAACGTCCCGATGGCAAACCAGATAACGGAGTATTGTTCTAACAATTTGCGGCGCCGAATCAATTCTATGATGATTACAAGCAAAACCAACCCGCAACTTAGAGAAAAGATTTCTTGTCGAAATGGAAGAAGAAACATCGTATTTATCATACCTCCCGTGATCGAATGCTGGAAATTAGCAATGATAAAGTGACTTTGAACACATACCAAATGGGTTTGCACCCCCGGTGCAAATATCCTGTTGCATGATTGTGATACATATATACAGGAATTTCTTGAATGCGAAAATGATTCCTGAGAAAAGTCAATATCATATCCGCATCCGGAAAATCAAAGGGGAACGAGTGCGAACAAGCGAACTGCAAAGATTTCTTATTCATCCCAATATATCCAGTTGTAGGATCGGTGATCTTTCTTGATGTTAGACAGCGAAGAATCAATCGAAAGATACGGATGCCGACTAACCGTATTGGAGAGCCTTTATACAGTTTTTCAAATGGCGTCAAAGGTTCATCGGTAACTTCCAAAAAACGGGAGCCGATCACGACATCGGCTTCGTCATTTTTCAAACAGCGCAATATGCTGCGAAGAAAACGGGGATCGTGTTGGCCGTCTCCATCAATTTGAATGAGGTAGGCATAGTTTTTTTTGAGTGCATATTTGTAGCCGGTTTGAATCGCGGTGCCATACCCCATTTGGGAGAATAGTTGAATGGTTGGAACCGAGTAAAATGAAAGGATTTGGAGAGAATTGTCTGTCGAACAGTCGTCAACCGCCAACAAATCGATGTTCAACTCTTGGATAATAGGAAGCAATTGAGGCAAAAACCGTTTCAGATTGGCTTCCTCATTATGAACCGGTATAATAACCAAAACGTTATCAGATTGACTTATATCTTTCATGTTTTCCATATTGAATGAGTGCCGCAGTATGAAACCATCCATTGCCATCGATGCGTCATTTGCAAACGCTTTTGGAGGGATTGGAACATACAGTTGGAAATTGCTTGAATATTTGAGTTATATCGACTCGGCAAAAGATGTATTACTTCTTGAAAATACCCTTCCTGCATCCAATCCTCTTTTTCGTCATTCTCAACAAAAAAATCATTCCCGGCTCACAACACTCCCTCAAACATGGAACACTGTAACAACCTCAAACAGGCTGCGTTTTTATTGGATTTTAATTACATTGCCCAAATTGCTGCGTCAGTATAATCCAAAAATTTATCATGCGCTTGATGGAATGGCAATTCCTCAACATTCCCTTTCAATGGCGAAAATTCTGACAATGCATGATATCATACCTATTACTCATCCACAATATTCCAGATTTCGCGATTCGGCGGTCGCCCGGTATTATATGCCGAATGCCATGAAAAAGGCCGATGCAATCATCACAAATTCATATTTTACCGCACACCAAATTATAGGCCAATTTCCCTTTTGGGAACCCAAAATTCGAACAATTTATTTTGGCGTAGATAAAAATTTCTTTTCCCCACCTCAAAATAAAATAGAGGTTTCGTTGAAATACTATAAAGAGTTTGAGTTATACTCGCCCAATTATTTCTTTACTGTGGTTACTATGAATCCAAGAAGAAATCTTTCCCATCTTCTTATTGCATTTGAACGGTTTGTTGAAACAACCGGTGACCGGGAGTTTTGTCTTGTGATTGCAGGCAGCCGGGGGTGGAAAGACCAGCCCATACTAAAACAGATTCAAAACCACCCCTATTCGCAGCGAATACACCTGACTGGCCCAATCGCCGACTCTACACTGGTAGAACTTTACCAAGGGTCCTATTTGTTTGTTTTTGTATCCCTATTGGAAGGTTTCGGGTTTCCGGTTTTAGAGGCCATGGCCTGCGGTACGCCGGTTATTTGTTCAAACACTTCGGCCTTGAAAGAAATCGCTGGAGAAGGGGGGAGTTTGGTTGATCCTAATAATATTGACGAATTGGCCTACCAATTCGAACGGCTCACAACAAATTCGCAAGGCTATGATGAATTGCAAAGCAAAGGAACATCACGCGCGAAAGAATTTGATTGGGAAACCACCGCCCGCAAAACCTGGGAACTATACAATGAATTTCTCTAAGGT
>CAZEZQ010000723.1:0-3665 GCA_964516245.1 uncultured bacterium
TAGTCATCATTATTCTTGCCTTCGTTTTGCGGATCTCAATCGTGTCGTTATTGCAATATCAGTACGACATGCGATCGTCTGATTCCATTGAATATCTTCAGCTGGCCGATGCGCTGCAACATGGAAGAGGTTTCACCGATGAAGGCGGGCCTGAATCTCTCCGTACACCGGGTTATCCAATCTTTATCGCGATTTGCAAGATCTCAGGGTTGGAGAAGGATGCCGAAATTGCCATGGTGCAAGCCATACTTTCAGCCATTGAAACGGGCATGATTGTTTGGCTGATTTATAAATTGTTTTCTTATTCAGCGGCTATGATCGCGGGAATTCTACTTGCCTTCAATCCGGCTGATTTGCATCTGAGCGCAAAACTGCTCAGCGAGACCTTGTTTTCATTTCTCTTGGTGCTGGCTTTTTATTGTTGGATCAAAAGGCCCTTTGGCTCCTCCAGCGCCAACGATGGGGTGGCTGGATTTCTAGTAGGCTGGGCAGCGCTTACCCGGCCGATTGCTGTGTGGTTGTTCATCCCATTGGCGCTTTATCGTGTGTTTACAGCCGATACGCGAAAGGCTGGAGCGCGGGTGCTTATCATGATTTTGCTGGGTGTGGGTCTCACCCAGGGCATATGGGTGATGCGCAATCACAAAATTTATGGGGAGTATTATTTTTCAGAAGTTTCTGCCGCCAGCCTTTATGTCTATTGTTCGCAAGCCGCCACCGCTCTTGTTGAAGACAAAAACGCCCACACGCTCTACGAACAAGCGTGGGATGAGTGGGAACGTATGAGTAAAAAACTCAAACCTCCTGAGATGATCGGCCATTTTCGTCAACAAGCGTTTGATACACTATCACAACACTCTCAGGCTATCCCTTGGATCGCAGCCAAAGGAGCATACCGCCAGATTGTTGAATCGGAATTCACCAAATTGATTCAGCGGTTTTTTTGGATTCAAGACATCTACTCAGATGAATCTCTGAGCACCCCTCATCTGCTCGAAACCATCCAATCACCACCTTCTTTTAAGCTAGCAATTTTGTCACTTTCGATTTTAACATTCCGTTTGCTGGAAAGCGCTATTGTGGGATTGATATATCTCTTTGCTGGCATACAGTTTCTCCGGTTTGCTTTCTCAAGAGCCTCTCAGAACAGCCAGCGTGATGCTGTTTTTCTGGCAGCATTGATCGTTGCTTATCTGTTTCTCCTCTCGTGCACCCCAGCAGCCGGGATCCGTTTTCGCGAACAATATTTCTCCTTTTTGGTTTTTCTAGCCGCCCCATGCATGGTGGCAATGAATCAATGGATTTTGCAGAGACGCACTCACATTTCAGAATAAGTATCTTACAATCGCTCGTTTCACCCTCTTGGGAAATCCATTTGGGATTTATACTCCTTAAAGGATATATTCATGTTAAAAATCTTTGGAGCGCAGGCGCCCCCGATTGCTTCTGGAGATCAGGCGTGACGGAATGATTCTGAAGCATGCAGGCGGGGACGCCTGCGCTCCAAACTTGGTAAATCTTGTAAAATGAGATTGAACTTTTTGATAAAAACACACTTAGGAATTGTAACTTTATGAGCCCTCTCGACGGCAATTTTATAGACCACTGCAAACTCCATCTCAAAGCAGGAGATGGGGGGGATGGGGCGGTATCGTTTCGCCATGAAAAATATGTGCCTTTTGGCGGACCGGATGGCGGTGATGGCGGCAAGGGCGGCTCGATCGTTTTGCATGTGCACGAAGGTCTGAATACTCTTGAAAAAGTCTCCAGCCAGCCACACATTCGCGCCAAGGATGGAGGCAAGGGGGGCAAAAACAACCGCACCGGCGCTGATGGGGACGATATCGTGCTTGAAGTGCCTCCGGGGACCATCGTAAAAAATTTCGAGACTGGTGAGTTGCTGGTGGATATGGAAGAGACCGGCGGCCAGTGGGTATTGGCCAAAGGCGGCAAGGGCGGCAAGGGCAACACCCGCTTCGCCACAGCAACCAACCAGGCCCCGCAAAAATCTACTCCCGGAGAAATTGGTGAAGAGCTTACCGCGCTTTTTGAACTGAAGCTCGTGGCCCATGCCGGATTGATCGGTTTGCCCAATGCGGGTAAATCCACCTTGATTTCGAGCATTACCGGCGCGCATCCCCGCATAGCCGATTACCCCTTCACCACGCTTCAACCCGTGCTCGGCGCCATAGCGCTCGATGACGGCTTTGGCGTGGTGATTGCCGATATCCCCGGCATCATTCAAGGCGCTCATGAAGGCATCGGGCTGGGACTCGATTTTCTGCGCCATATCGAACGCACCAAAATCTTGATCTATGTAGTTGAAATCTCTCCCCACGACCCCAACATGCCCGGCCAGACGCTGAAAGATTTGCAATACGAGATCAGCCAATACGCCCAAAACATTTTGAATCGTCCTTCTTTGGTGGTGCTCAACAAAACCGACCTACTTGAGGATAAAGAGGAACGCAGCTTGGTGCTGCAAACCTTTCATGAAATGTGCCCCGAAGTCAAAGACGAAGACCTCTTTGTGATTTCCGCCCTCAACAAAGAAGGCACCGAAACTGTGCGGCAGGAAATTGCCAACCGGTATCAAACTCTCTTTCACCAGCACTCTGAAGTAGAGCCGGATGCCGCTACAATACGGCCAGCTTATATGGATGATTTATCTCTGTTTGAAGATCCTAATGAGAAGTAATAAAACAAAATCTTGAATGGTTCAAATGGGTGTATATAATTTCAAATCGAGGAGATATTCATATGAAAACAATAGGAATTAGCCAATTAAAATCAGACACTTTAACCATTCTTGATCAGGTTTCGAAAACTCAAGAAAGTGTAGTAATCACCAAACAAGGGAAACCGCTTGCCCAGATAGTTCCCTACCATCAATTCGAGAAAAATCCCAAACCGGGCCAATTGGCAGATGTATTTGTTTTTGAAAAAGATATTGTTTCCCCATTGGAAGATGTGAACTGGGAATCTGCACAATGAATTATTTAGTGGATACACACATCTGGATCTGGTGGCATAAGAGACCTCAACAAGCATACAATTATTAATTCAACTATATGTTTAATCCTCAATATAATAATGTCATACTACCATCAATATGATAAAAGAACAATTACAACAAGAATTTCATAAATCAGAAATCGTTGAATTAAATATGAAACAGCAACAAACTACATCCTTCGACCCCATCTCCAACGTCTTAAAAACCGTCAAGCGGGTGGTGATTAAAATTGGCACCCGGGTGATTGATGATGAGAAGACCCATTTCAACCAGGCGGTCATGAAATCGTTGATTCATGAAATTGCCGAGTTGAAAAATCGTGGGTTGGAAGTCTTGCTGGTCTCATCGGGCGCTGTGGGCATGGGGCTGCGCGCTCTCAATGTTTCCAACCGTCCGGCTTCTGTGCATCTGCGCCAGGCCTATGCCGCTGTGGGCCAGAACCTATTGATGAGCGCGTATAGTGAGCTCTTCAAAGAGTACGGCATTCAAACCGCTCAAATTCTGCTTACCCGCACAGACCTCGACCGGCGCGAATCGTATCTCAACGCGCAAGAGGCGCTCAATCATCTGTTAACCATGGGCATACTGCCTATCATTAATGAAAACGATACGGTCTCCGTTAAAGAATTGCAGTTCGGCGACAACGATT
>CAZEZQ010000724.1:0-3663 GCA_964516245.1 uncultured bacterium
TTAGCTCAATATGGGGCACCTCACCTACGGATGTATGGACCATTGGTGGCGGCGGTATCTACTACGAACGGTTGCAGCACTATGATGGCACCCAATGGACAGCTTACAAAAAGGAAGCTATAAATATTGGTGGAGAAACACTGTTTGGTTTTGCCGCAAATGATGTCTGGATGGGCGGACAAGCCGGCTGGGGGCACCACGGCGCCGCACTTTGGCATTATGACGGTGCTGCCTGGAGCCAGAACTTTGTCTATGATCCCGAAGGCTGCTACACTGCCGCCGTTGTTGACTTGTGGGGAACCGGCCCAAACGATCTTTATGCATCCGGCGTAATTAGTTTTTATGATGGTAAAAACGACGATTTCCGCGGTTTTTTGCTGTATTACAACGGTGAGCGCTGGAATGAAATTGCCAGAGGTCCATTTGACTCTCAGTTCTTGAGAGTACGGAGAGACAAGTATAATATATATGTTTTATCAATGGCTATTGGGCTCGCAGACGGTTCCGGCGACACTGTGACATTGTATAAAGTAAAAGACAGTCAGTTGCATGAAATGTACAAGGCTTCACGTGCACAAATATTTTACATCAGTTTTAATATTATCGGAGGAAAAACATACTTTGTCATTGGTGAGGATATCTTTAGATATACAGCCGGAAAGTTTATTAAACAATTCTCCTTCCATGACCCCGAATTTTATTGTGTAATCGCTGGTAGAAATGGAACCGATATTTTTTTACCTACCGGGACTGGTGTTGCACATTACAACGGAAAAGATATAAAATATCTCTACCATTTTCCATCCGATCATATGGGGAATATAAATCATCCAATAATTTTTGAGAAAGAAATTTTTTGGTGTATTCGAAATTCAGGTGGAACAATGGATAGTAGAAATTTAATGTTGCACGGCAGGTTGAATGAATAAGGAGGTTATAAGCCCGAAGAAAAGTTATAAATTAATGAGCGAGGAGACAGCGATTACGGCGCTGTCTCCTCAAAGAAAAGGAACAGCACGCTCAGGTTGGCACCCTTTGGCAGTTTGTTAAACTGTTTGCGGACCGTTCTTTATAAGGTAACAAATTTCCTATAGAAAGGAAACTAAATCATGAAACAGATATGTTTATTTTGCAGTCTTTTGCTTGTTCTTTTTGCGGGACATCTCTTTTCACAGACGATTTATGACGATATAACACTGGAGCCGGATTCGGAAAGCATTGTACAAACAAATAGTACTTTCTACTCGTCTGGAGCATCAACTAGTATGGGCAAAGAGGCCGATCAGTCAAATGTTTGGATATATAGAACATTCTTTGAAGTTGATCTTAGCGGTCTTCCTAATAATGCGACTATCGACGATGTTGAGGTCGAGTATGTTACGGACGGTTCAAGTTACTCGTTTAAACTCACGCAGCTATCTTCAATAAGTGGAGATGCTCAAACAGATTGGGGAGCGATAGGAACTGGTTCATCACTCGCAACCAATCTGGGTTATGGCTCTGACTCTTTTTTCTCAAATAATATTAAAACGGCTATGCAGAATGCATTAAGCAGTGATGAGCTTATTATCGGCGCCTTGTCAGAAGATGAAAGCACTACTGGATCAGATGCTCTTTTTAACACATTTAAATTACATGTTGATTATTCATATCCAGCCGCTGAACTTGATATTAGGGTTAGTAATGATTTGGAAGGCGTCAGTGGCGGAGTAGTAGGTGCGGCTATATACCCAACAGCAGCTTCTTCTCATAACAGCCCTTATGACATGACTGCAAATGAGACAAATCGTCTGAATCTGTCAGCTTATGATAACCAGAGTGTTGGTGGAAAAACATATTTCTTTAACGATACCGAGTATGCCTATCGAAATAGTGAATGGAAAAAGAAGGTGGGGTACACATATAGCTTTGTCTCATCCTCTGCTTCGGTAACAACAAGCGCTTTGACAGCAACTGATGATGGCGCTGAATTTATTGCCTATTTAAAAACCACATCCTACACCACCAGCGGCACCATGTCATCAAATGAACTGGTGTGGACGTCCACCAGTTTGTCCGGCGATGTTACGGTGGCTGACGGCGTAACGCTTACGGTCTATTCAACCGGAACCATTACCCTTAACGGTCACTCTATCATTTGTCAGGGTACGGGCAAAGTTGTGAACAACGGTACGATTTCCGGGTGTGTCAGCTATGTGACGGATGGCTCGGATTACAAAGGGTATCACCCCTCTATTTCGGATGCACTATCAAATTCGTCGTCCGGCCAGACCGTGAATATTACCTGGTCGAGCACCTTGAGTGACGATTTGGAAGTTCCCTCGGGAGTTACACTCAAATTTAACGGCGGCACAACAACCACATTAAACACTAATAAAATCACAACCTCAAGCGGTTCGCTCTATATGAACGGTGGCAGCGTCTCGCCGAATATTCAACATAAAAACAGCTCCGGGATACGCAAGGGCTTTTATCCCACAATTGTCTCAGCCATCAATGCTTCATCGTCAGGCGAAGAAGTATATCTCGGTGCTGCCACCTATACCGAAGATGTAGACATGCCGGGTAATTTCGAGTTGAGCGGCGCAGGCCGGTATTCATCGATTATTGATGGCGATGTCACTTTTGACGGCGTGAGCTCCAGTAAAATTATCAACATAGGTGTTGAGGGCGACATCACGGTTGACGGCGGCTCGGCTTATATTCATTTCGTTACAGCCAAAGATGTTATAGATATTGACCTTGGTTCCGGCCATGATATTTGGGAAGTTTATACGCAAAGCTCAAGTTACGTCAGTCTTACTTCAACAGAATCCACGGTGGATGATGTCTCAAGCTATAATTCTGTTTTCCGAGCCATTCACGCAAGCGGCAGCGAGGTTGACGCCAATGACGGCTATTTTCAAAACAAAACATCGTATGCTGTTTACGCCGGCAATTACAGTGATATTGTGCTGGATGATATCGAGTTTTGTGGAAACAATGGCGGCAGTGATGATAAAGATATTTATTGTTCATCCACATCAGATGTTGATGCGAGCGGTGTGACCTATTTTACTGTTTGTCCTGCCGGGGTGTATGGCTCCGGCACAATTACACTGCCTGGAACTTGCACGGCCTGTCCCAGCGCCAAACGCAATGCTGAAAAGATTGATGAGGATAATGTTGAAAATGATTTGACGATTGCGGAAGGCAGCACAGAAGCGGAAAAGCTGTTTAATGAGGCTTTGTTGGCTTATCGCAGCATTAACAAAAAGAGACGCGAAAGCCGCAGCGCAGAAAATCAACATTTAATAAAGTATGATACCGAGTATTCTGTTGCGGCGCAAAAAATGAAAACGGTACTGGAGAAACATGCTGACTCGCCTTATGCGGTAAAAGCCTTGCGCTATATTGACTTTTGTTATCGTTCGTTGAATCGTTCGGACGAGTTTACGAACATCTTGAATGACATGTTGAAAAAGTCGATCTCTAAGCAAATGACATACACTGCCAAACGACTGCTCGTTTCCGATTTACTGCGACGACAAGAATATGCGGATGCCATTGTGCTTTTGGATGAGTTGATTAATAGCCAAGATGATGTGGAAGAGAAACAGAATTTGATTTGCCGCAAGGGCATCATCTATGATAAATATGTAAAGGATTATGATTCGGCAACAG
>CAZEZQ010000725.1:0-3663 GCA_964516245.1 uncultured bacterium
GGAGGGCGAGGTTGAAAATGCGCCGTGGCGTGCTCCCGCCGAGCCGGTTTTCTGCCGTTAGGAGGGCGAGGCTCCCGCCGAGCCGGTTTTCTGCAAACATGAATGCAAATCAATTTCGATGTTGTCACCCATCATTCCATGTTTGACAGGCTGCGAAATTCCCTCACTTTCAGGGTGAGGGGAATGAACCCTTCACTTTGGTGAATTACAAAAAGCAACTTGTAGGGTGTTCTTCAGCCCACCAAAAAAAACAAAGTTGCAGACCCGTCCGCAAAGACGAACGTCAACAGCCCAGGCTTTTAAGCCTGGGCGCGAAGAAAGGAACAAATCATGGCCTAAACACATAAAATAAACCCATCAATAGGATCGGCCAACAAATTCTTCCGAAAGAAGTAAGGGGAAAGCTATGCTTTGAAATTTGCATGGGGTAGAACGGATTAACCATGCGCAAATTGAATACAAATTTGAATAAAATCAAAACTGTATCGCGCAGGCTTCTTCTTCAATATCCACCAATTCGGTAATGCTTGGTTTTTCACTACAAACCGGGCAGTCTTTGTCGCGGGGAATCTTCACTTGGCGAAAGCGCATCTCCAATGCATCAAATGTGAGTAGTTTCCCAACCAATGGCTCTCCGATATTGAGCAATACTTTCACCGCTTCGGTAGCCTGTACTGTCCCCATCACCCCAGCTACACAACCCAATATCCCCGCTTCCTGGCAGCTGGGGACCATACCGGGAGGGGGAGGCTCAGGAAACAAGCAGCGGTAACAGGGGCCTTCATCGGGTTTGATGGTGAAACACTGGCCCTCAAAGCGGAAAATGCCTGCGTGAATCAACGGCTTTTTGCTCATCACACAGGCGTCATTGATCAAGAATCGCGTAGGAAAGTTATCTGTACAATCAAGCACCACGTCATACGGCTCAAATATCTCCATAATATTGCTTGCATTGATGCGGCATTGGTGCTGAATCACATCAACGTCTGGATTCATCGCCGTCAATTTGTTGGCCGCAGACTCGGTTTTGTGCACCCCAACATCGGTGGTAAAGTGAACGATTTGCCGCTGCAGATTCGAGAGTTCAACCATATCATCATCTACAATCCCAAGCGTGCCCACACCGGCAGCCGCCAGATACATAGCGGCTGGCGCGCCCAAACCACCGGTGCCGATAATCAACACTTTGCTCTCCAGCAGCTTGGTTTGCCCCTTGCCGCCCACATCGGGCAAAATGATGTGCCGGCTATAGCGATGAACTTGCTCATCCGAAAAATTAAACATGTATCTCACCTATGTATATGTTTCAACAATCAAGTGAATTATCTCATTTTGGAGCGCAGGCGTCTCGCCTGCATCTATAATCATAATAAAGCAGACGTCTCGCCTGCATCTATAATCATAATAAAGCAGACATCTCGCCTGCATCTATAATCATAATAAAGCAGGCATCTCGCCTGCATCTATAATCATAATAAAGCAGGCGAGGACGCCTGCGCTCCAAAAATACCAATTAACCGCCCGCAATGGCGGGGATAATCGATACTTCATCTCCATCGTTGAGTGGAGTTTCTTCGTTTTGCTGAAAGCGAATGTCTTCATCGTTCACATAAAAATTTACGAACCGGCGAAGTTTCCCGTTCTCGTCACACAACCGGCTTTTCATTCCTGGAAAAGAACTTTCCAATTCTTCCACCATATTCTGTATGGTAACCGCTTCTATAGAAACCACCGGTTGATTGTTGGTTAACTTTTGCAGCGGCGTTGGAACACGAACTTGCACACTCATAATTTTTCCTTATTTATTAAAATGATTTCCGAGAATACGATCTATAAAATATTTTTGGAGCGCAGGCTTCCAGCCTGCATCTCTGACATGGCATTAAACGCAGGATGGGCTAAAAGCGAAGCGTAGCCCATCAATAGGCTACACCCTCACCGCATGCAGGGCCTCAAGCTTATCTTGATACACTTCTTCAAACGAAGCCAAACTGGTATCAATCACCCGGCCGGCCCCCACTTTGCCTTCAACCGCTTCGCGCACTTTGTACCCATTACCAGTGATGCATATCACAATCGGTTCATCCGGATTGATTTGACCGTTATCAATCATTTTCTTAGTACAGGCAAGTGTGGTCCCACCGGCCGGCTCGGTAAAAATACCTTCCGTCCGGGCCAGCAGTTTAATGGCATCGACAATCTCTTCATCGCTGGCATCTTCAGCGGCGCCACCGCTGTTGCGCAATATCTTTAGCACGTCATACCCATCAGCTGGATTGCCGATCGCTATCGATTTAGCGATGGTGTTTGGTTTGACTGGAGTATGAAATTCTTCTCCCGCTTTGAAGGCGGTACTCACTGGAGCGCATCCGGAGGCTTGAGCGCCAAACATACTCGGCAGTTCATCTTCCACCAGGCCTAATGTCTGAAACTCTTGAAAGGCGCGATAAACCTTAGGCAATATCGTCCCACCTGCCACTGGCAATACCACACTGCCAGGGAAACGCCATCCCAATTGCTCGGCGATTTCAAAGCCATGCGTTTTGGCGCCTTCAGTGTAATAGGGGCGAATGTTCACATTCACAAACGCCCAGCCGTATTTATCACCAATTTCAGCGCAGAGGCGGTTCACATCATCATAATTTCCCCGAGCCAAAACAATTTCCGCATCGAAAATCAATGATCCCAAAATCTTTCCCGGTTCAATATCTGCAGGGACAATCACATAGCGCTCCAGGCCCGCCTTGGCGGCATGGGCCGCTACGGCGTTGGCTAAATTTCCTGTGGATGCGCATCCCACCGTCTTGAAGCCAAATTCGATGGCTTTTGAGAGAGCCACCGGAACCACCCGGTCTTTGTATGATAAAGTCGGACGATTCACTGAATCATCTTTGATATATAACTCCCGCACCCCGAACTCTTTTTCCAGCGTATAAGCCCGTGTCAGCGGTGTCCAACCAGAGGTCAAGCCGATTTTGGGAGCCTCTTCGTTGGGCAGCAATTCGTTATAGCGCCATAAGTTGCCCGGACGCCTTTCGATGGCATCACGCGTGAGGGTTTTACGAATGGCTTCGTAATCATAGGCCACTTCAAGACCACCAAAATCTTCATCACACACATAATGCGGCTCGATTGGATATTCTTTGCCACACAGTTTGCACTGCAGTCCTTTTACAAATCCCATGGTTCGACCCTCCCAAATTAATATTCCACAGACTTTTTAATCACAATATGCACTCGGCCGTCGTTGTCGGTAAACTGGCTCAAAACTTCTTGCCCGTCATTGGTGATGCTTTTAGGCACATGGCGCTCGGGCTCTCCAGGATCCACCATCACTTCCAACACTTGCCCTATTTCCATATCTTCCAGGGCGAGTTTGGTTTTGACATAGTTGAATGGACAGGCAACCCCCTGAAAATCCAAAACTTGGTCTGCCGCAATGACTTCGCTCATAACACACCTCGAGTAGAATTTCTTATGGATCGATTTTCAGTGTATGTTGAAGATTGAGGGAAGATACGTTGGGCTCATGCGTTTAGAGCCAGTGAACCGAAAAAGTTCCTATCTCTCTCATCTCCCGGAAGTTACACACCGAAAAAGACCAGTGATCGGCTTTTGTGTCTCTAGCGCCGTGTTCTGGGGCACAGCGCATCACAAAGCCCC
>CAZEZQ010000726.1:0-3657 GCA_964516245.1 uncultured bacterium
AGCAATTGAACAGCTTGCTGCAATTCATCTGAAACCGGGGATCCATCAGAATAGTGAACCGTATGGCCGTCATAGGTGACCGTATACGAAAATCCATCACTGATTACCTGAGTTGGCTCAATGACTCGTGGGAGTGATTGAAAATCAGCCGCTTCTAATTTGGCGAATAGTTCATCCCACAGTTCAGCAGGCACCACTCCGGCTTGTTGGCCTTTGGCCGGTTGAAACCCATTGAATCGTTCGAACCGCTGCTCTTGCTGCAGTTTCACCCAGCTGAAGGTTCCAGCCAATCCGCCTTCACGCTGATAGTTCAACACTGTACCCCCCACAGCCAAGGCTTGGTCGTTTGCGATTTGAAACACAGTGGGCTCAATCCCGAATCCATTAATAAAGGTATGAATTTCATACTGCCCAGCAGGCAATTGCAGTTCACCCACTTTTTCGCGAAATGGCGTTAACACTTGTATCACCGGCTGCTGCGGCTGCAGCAATTCAGTTTCAATCCGAATGACATCGTCTTCCACATTGACCAGTGTATTGCTAAATGAAAATCCCGGCGTCGGGTGAACACCCGTGAGAAAGATTTCAAACGTTTGATTCGGCATTGGGCTTCTTGGGTCGATTTCCGCTTGGGTTTGAAACGGTCCATACAACGGGCTGGGAAATTTGTCTTCCCGCTCGGACACAACAAATGCCTTTGTTTCGCGTGATTGCCCATTGACAATCAACTCTGCCGTAAATTTCCCCACCGGCAATTCACCGATTCCAAAATTTCTGGTAAATTTGGTTAGCACTTCAGGGCCTTGATCCCACTTGCTGATGCGCATGTGCATGCGAATCGTCTCCCCATCGCGTTCCCAAAAGGCCTCATCGATTTGGGTATCGGCGGTGGGAAACCAGCCGCTTACCTGAATGAGAATCGCTTCTCCCGCCGATGGATTGTTGGGTGACACAGCGATATTGATGTTGTAAACAGGAGCATCTTGAAACGGCTCTTGGGCCATCCCATTCGTATTCAACAGACAAGTTAGAATAAACAAGAAGAATTTCAAATTTGCGTACAGCATTCTTTTCAACATCACTTACACTCCTTTAAGAAAAATTTTCAATAACTGTAATCGCTAGTCGTCTATGACATTAGAAATTGTGGGATACAAAAGAACCTAAAAAACCAGAAAGACTCAATGGTTACTACTGTTGGCGCCCAGTAACACCATCAAATTCAATTGTCATAAAGTACGAGTAAGTGTAATCACCCACCCATCAGACCGTTGACGCTGAGTTCACCGCCGAAATACCCCAAATCGCCGGGGCTGACGATGCCGTTGCTGGGGCGATAGATTGAATCGTACACACTATCGCCCGGCAATCTGTAATGTTCAGGAAAAGGGAAATCAACAATATACGAATCCTGCCGGTCGGGGCCAACACTGCCTAACGAAAAACCTTCTTTCATGAAGTCACGGTTTCGATGCAATTCAGCAAAGCTCATATAGGGTGTATAAGTATAAGAATTCCGGGTTACGACCTGTTCCGCCCCCAACATATCTTCCTGCGCTCGAGGGACAAATTCATCCACCGGGCCAAACGGATCACGTACATTGAATGTGTTGAGATAAGCCACCGGGCTGGTTAATTCAGGAAACAAAAATACCGCAAAGAATTCCAGCTCGCTTTGAGTGCGCGGAAAACGGTTGTGATCGATGCGATAGGTTTCCAACGCCTGGCCAAAGGTTCGCAAATCAACTTGGGCCTGCGCCACCCGGCTGCGCACCACCGCGTCTTGATAAGCGGGCATGGCGATGGCCGCCAAGATGCCCAATATACCAACTACGATCAGCAACTCTATTAACGTAAATCCATTGCGCATCATTGCCTGCCTCCACGAGTGGATTCATTTGGAGCCAACGACGGATAATAGGTGCGCAAATCGTCTTTGTTCTTTTCTTCACGCAAACGCGAAACCCAGCGCAAGCGCTGCTCCATTCGATCTACTGTATTCACACTGGGCGCCCGGTTGGGTGTCAATGCGCCTTCTTGTTTGGGACGAACTTGAATGGAACGGCCATCGGCATGCAGTTCGACCAATCCCCGTTCGACAACGACAAGGCTTTTATCATCTTCCACATTAACAGTGAATGCCGTGCCCAACACGCGAATTTCTCCCTCAGGAACCTGCACGGAAAATTTTCCCTTTCCTGGAGTAATATCAAAATAAGCCTTGCCCCGTTGGACGCGAACCCGGCGATTGTCTTGCACTTCAATGCGGCTCAAGCTGGAGACCAGAACATTCGTCCCCGCTTCCAGTTGAATCGAACAATTCGATCCTTGCGGAGTGTGGACCACCGTGCCGCGATGGATTGGATCTTTGCGTTGAATATCGCCTGGATCATACCCGTGAACGATTAGATTGCCTTTGACGTAATTAATCTGTCCAACTGTGTTCCATTCGTTCCATCCGTAATACGAAATAGGGATCGAGAGAATCAAAACCAAAACTGTTACAATCGCCCAGCGCTGCATCCCTTCAAAACGAAACAGATCCAACCAGCCGTAGCGGTCCAAACCAAGATCGCGGGTAGTGGGAGTGGTCAGATCGGCCCGCCGTTTGACCTGCATGGCTTTTTCTACCAGAGTAACGTAAAACCCTTCCGTTGGGGTCCATTCGTCTTCCGATTTCAAGGCGCTTACCATAGAACTCATTCGCTGCCACTCTTTTTGCAATGATGGATCAGCCTCCAATTGCTTCTTCAAATGTTGGGGGAGCGGTTCGCCAGGCCGGTCGATGGCATGGTTCATGAGATCATGTTTTACGTCTTGCCTGTTCATGAAAATACCTCTTCCTCCCGAATGCCTTCATGCCGGGCAAATTTGCGCAACGATTGCAAAGCCCGGTGCGTGCGCGTATTAACAGTGGCAATTGGAATATCAAGCATATTGGCAACCCGTTCGCTCGGCAGCCCTTGGACGATCCGCAAAATCACAACATCTTGGTATTCTGGCTTAAGCCGTTTGATGGCCCGCTGCAAGCGCTGGGCGGTTTCTTTTTTGACAGATTCGTCGGTTGGTGAATCCATATTGGATACCGGGAAGTTGCCTGTTTCTTCAATCGTTTCATCCAGAGATACTATTGTTTGTTTGCTGCGTTTGTTCATCTCTTTGTATGCCAAATTTCGCGCAATCTGAAACAACCAAGGCGCCAATTTGCGGCTGGGGTCGTAACGCTGGTGAGAACGGCAGGCCAGAAAAAAGGCTTCTTGGGCCAGATCCAATGCGCGGTCGCGGTCGCTCAACAAATGAGCGATAAAATTCGCAATATAGGCAAAATGCTCGCGCGCCACGGCGTCAAAGGCCCACCGCTCGCCACGGTGAAAGCCCACCCGCACGTCATCACTTAACAGCCCCTTGCCCGATTGGCTCGATTCTGTACTCACGCGCTCTTGATCCTTTGCCTATCCCATCCACCCTGTAGCAGCCAGTTGCAAGGCAAAGCGGGGCATCCACATCCAGGGCGCTCTCCCCATTCGCCTACTATATATCAACAAGAAGCGGGAATATTTCAAATTTTTTCAGATATTTTCTGACGATTCGGCAAAATGTCTTTTTTTGGAGCGCAGGCCATAGACGCGCCTTGGTGGGCGTCCTCGCCTGCAACAA
>CAZEZQ010000727.1:0-3655 GCA_964516245.1 uncultured bacterium
CGCCCTCCCTTGGTGGTAACAACCGGCTCATCAGGAGATTCGCCCTCCCTTGGTGACGCATTACTTTGGTACACTTAAATTTACTTTCGTACACTCCTATCTTCTGCTTGAATGCGTACTTTGTATTGCTCGTCCCCAATTTTTTCTGCTTTGCCTTCGATGCGCCATTTTCCGCTATAGCTGTTGCTGAATTGCAATCCACCCCAGCCGCTCATGCTGTTTGAGGTGAAATACAATTCGTAAGGTTCATCGCTTTGAGTGAAGCGGTCCAAAATCAGGCGCACCAGGCAGATTAGTTTCTCATCCTCAGCTTGATCGATTACAAAGCGAATGTCGTCTTCGTATCCAATGGTTCGTGTAAATTTGATAGGCAATTTCCCCATGAACTCAAATTGGTTTTGCTTCATAAGAACTTCAAATGTTTCTGGAAATTCATCATTTGGGAACTTTTCAACCAAACGCTGTAAGGCACGGACTATGCCGAAATTGTGCAATTTGCCCCGGGTTTGTAGTTCCATAGCCAGGGCTTTTTTGTACACGTTCCAGCTTTTTAAGGGTTGGTCGAGCCTGCGGTACGATTCTCCGATTTCTTCCAATACATCGACGCTGGGTGAATCTTCTTTTAGCAACCGGTCCAAAAAGGTTTTTCGCATCTCTTTCGAATTGGGTAGACGGTCGATTTCACGCTCGAGCGGCAAGAGAAGTTCGGTGGGAACGTTTTTGTCTTCAAATGCATCGAGGATTTTTTGCTTGATGATTTCATCCGGCATGGGGCGGTGATATACGACAAAGGAGCAATTTTCATAAGGGGATTGATAATCGTATTTTTGACTGGGAGACAATTGTTTTACGTGTACATGTTCATCCCCTTTGGAATAGTGAAAGGTGGGATTGCTGTGATGAAACACTTTCTCATTGGGAACCTGCCATCCCGCCAAATCCATATCGCGGTAAAAGCGGGCAGCAAACCCCGCCCCACTTTGATCGTGCGGAATTTTCCAAATCACCAACTCATCCATAAAGGGCAATGCGCCTGTAAACCAAGGTTTATCCAAGCCGGGCAGGTCGGGTGGATATGATTGTATGACAGTTGGCAGAAATCGTTCATAGTGGTCTTTTACCAGGGGATAATCTTCTTTGAATTCGCGAATTTTCTTCATCAATTCTTTGGCCCATTGTTCAGCGATCTGTTCGGCGGCATTGTGATAGGGCTTCTTGAACCCTTCCATCGCCACGGTTGTGCTTTGATGGCTGATTTCACCATCATATTCAATGGAGACCAGGCGGGGGCTTTCCGGACGGAAAAAATCTTCCGTATTTCCAGATCCGGCAACAAAGGGTTCTGTGAAAAAGGCGTATTCCAGATCCGCTTTGAGTGTGAATAAGGGTAGAACATAACTTTCTGTGGCATCTTTGATTCGAATGGGGAACCACAAATCAGGCAGAGGTCCTGGGCTCGGGCGTTTGTTGGGGCCAACCACTTCCACTTTTTTCACATATTCCAAATTTCGCAACTGTTTGGCCAACGGTTCGGCCATTGCATAGAGCAGTGGATGATCATCATCCAAACGAACCACCAGCCGTTGGGCTTTTAAGAAACGGTAATGGGTGCTGCTGCCTCCACCGGAAGTATGGACATCGGTTTCGCCCGAAAAGCAGTTGGGCAATTTCATTGCAGGTCGATTGAAGGCGGCAAGATCGTTGGAATTATGCAATGCTCTCCATTCGTCGCCGTGCAGTTCATACCCTATATACTCATTGATCTGCCCCTTGGGCTGCACGAATTGCCAATACACATAACCTCCAAGAGCCGCGATGACGATGCAATGCAAGAACAAAACAACCACATGGCGATAGCCCACAATCACGCCAAAAATCAGGTAGCCCACCATGACCACTGGAGAGAACGAAAACAATAAAACCGCCCAGAGAAATGAAAACGCCGAACCGGCCCAATCTTTGCCTTCCATGGCAAAAGCTTTCCACAGGCAGTGCACTACCAGCGAGCCCCACACTGCCCAAAATGCGATTGCAATGATCCAAACTGGTTCAGACATAGTTTAATAAAACCTTGCCCGTTCATTCTCGGGAATTGTTTTTAACGGCGCGCCATGAAACAGCTTTCTATCCTCATCATTGTATGAATCATACGATAACGGAATGCCTTGTTTGGGAAACACAGGGATAAAATTTTGCCCGTCAAAACGCACTTTCCAAAATGAATCTTCGCCCTGGGCCAAAAAATGGTTTTCATCCAATGGCATACGGCTGATGTGATGTATGGGAAATGGAAGCCGGTAGGCGTGTTTGAATGTATGAGAATCGCTATGTTTTTGAGGGAGGCTCTCAATATCCAACAAATAAAATTGGCGGCATGTAATCTTGGGCTGATGTGCCATCAGTGACGCACTGTATTCTGAATCTCCTAAAGTCACGAGGGATTGATTGTTGTTGTATAGGAATACCGGCAACAAACTTTTCGCATATCCTTTGAAATGGATTGCGTTCTCTGGAGTGTTTTCTTCAAGCGTATCTAATTTGATTTCAAAGATAGGATTGCCTGGAATATTCAACAATACAAAGAGGGTATTGTCTTCTGTGGCGGGCAAAGGGATGAGTTCTTCTGAATAGTGAGGCAGAGATTTGTTTGTTTTTTTGTATTGAAGGGAGCCGCTTTCAATTTTCTCTTTGATAAACAGTTTGGCATCGTAATTGGGCAATTTGGGTTTGAGGTGTTTCTGAAATTCAATGCGAATCGATTTGGGGGTTGAATGCCGAAGCAACAAGTAATGGATTGAATCTTTCTCTGGTTTTTGGGTGATGAGATAATCGCCATTTGGCAGGCGGTAAGGGGAACGGCCAACCCAATCGCACGGCCAGGTTTCAATTTCATGCAAGGAATCGTTTACGATTTGATATTCGGTGATCGAACCCGCCTGGCGCCCAACAATGCGATGGGACAAGTAGGAGAACAATTCTCCCATGGGTATAAATGAGAGAAACCTATCATTGGTGATTTTTTTCGTTTCACCATTCGAATCCACTGCCCATATTTCTTTATCGGGATAATGAAAAAACAAACTAATTGAATCAGGCAAAAATGAAAACGGCCGGATAAACCAAGGAATTATGCGTTCATTCCGATGCATCAGTACATGCGGAGTGTCATGAATTAACGAAGCGCCGATCCACTTGTAATGACTGTAATTTTTCCAACGGTTTTGGATATGAGTCATATCGTATGTACACTCTACCTGCAGCACACGCTTTCCTGTTTCATAGTTGATAATCGCCGTTGATTGATTTTGATGTTTGCCTGGAGTGCAAAAATGCACATAAAAATAAGGGGAAGATGGAAATGGATAAAATTCAAAAATATGGGGTTCTGGACTGAGAGCATCTGAATCGGTTTTGAAATCGATATGCGAAGCCGGTTCGGTTTCTATTGAATCAAATTTCATCGGAGGCAAAGCGGTGAGCATGTTAAAGATGACATTTAACAATGGGAGAATGGCCGCAAGGATGCCAATAATATAGCCCACTCGAATGCGCCGTTGTTTTTTTTCATCGTTACGTTCGTTCATGGTTGTTTCGATTCTATATACTATTTACCAAAAATCATATCGCAAATTTTCAGATAATCTACTAAGATGTT
>CAZEZQ010000728.1:0-3640 GCA_964516245.1 uncultured bacterium
ATTGCGCCTGTAGCTCAGCTGGATAGAGCACTGGTTTCCGGTACCAGGTGTCAGGGGTTCGAATCCCTTCAGGCGCGCATTTTATTTCGCAAAAAACAAATCACCTGGATAGGTATCTTCTCTCTCAAGCACATACACTTCAAAACGATCGATCCATACCACCGCTTCAGCAGTCAATGTTGTATGTCCGGCAAGCTGGATCGCTGGCGTTACGATTTCGCCTGAATCGGGTTGATAGAGCAAAACAATCGAACTCTCTTCGGTAAGAAATCCATTGGTGTTTGCCGGGATATGAGTGGCGATTGATCCATCCACGTCATTCGCAGCCACGTTCCCTTTTAATGCCACAAGCGCGAAGGTTGAATTGGGATCGTTCGAACGAACAACGGCGCGGATCAATACCGGTTTCCCCCCGGTTTGAATGGCTTGGTTGGAAAACATAAAAACGGCTTGATTGCTTTGCACGGTTAATGCAAGACCTCGTTGGTCGCTGGATGAAGCAAATGTCCCTTGAGGAAGTTGGACCACTGAAGCCTGTCCGGGTGATATGGCGCCGCCAAATCCACCAGAGGGCGAAGACCATCCGTTCGCTTTCAATGAATCTTGATCGAACTCGTATGAGACGAATGGCGTTATTGCTTCTCCAGGAGCTTGAGTCGGAGTGGGTGAGAACGCTGCAATTGGTGTCGATGTAGAAGTGGGCATGGCTGGAGCAGTTGTAGGCGTAACCGTTGGTGTCGGACCAGCCGGTTCAGGGGTGATTGAAACTAATTCTTCTGTGTATCCATCCGTTACAGATTCCCAGCGAACAACACCAACAGAAGGATGAACCCAGAAATTCTCGGTTTGGTTGAGGCTCCCAAGCGCAGAAACCAAAGTGGAAATGCGCTGAACCACCAAACAATCTTCAAATTGGCCGTAAGGAACCTCAATTGTTTCTGTTGAAATGACCGTAAAACTCTGTGTGACGTTCACTTCCCCCAAATTGGGGCTGGTTGCCGCTGTGGAACTCTGTTGATCTTGCACAGAAACGGCGGGAAAACGGTTGAACGCCAATGGTTGGCTTGGAGTAATTTGCACCAAACCGACAGGCAAATCTTCGATTTCCACCTGAATGGCATGAACCAGAACACTCGAATCGGTAAATGAAAAGTAGGAGACTTGTTCCAGAGAATCAGGACTGGTGTCACCGGTAAATTCATCAATTCGCAGGGTTTGTTGTCCGTTGAAAGATACATTCGGGTTGTACTGGTATTCTTGAACATAAGTAGAACCGTCACTCCCCCGTCCTGCATATAAAGCGGTTTGCGGGGGGTCATCCAAACGAAAATATTCTACAAGATCAAAAGTTTGCGAATACGCTGAAAGAAAAACATTGGCTGACAAGAGAAGCGCAATGAGACAAAAAAGTTTCTTGTTCATAGGAACCATCCAAAAAGTTTTGTGAATCTGTGAATATCATTATGAAAGAGAGGGATTTGTCAAGCAAAATTTTTAATGAAATTTATTTTTAAATTTTTGACAAAAAAAATTTTCAAGCAAATAACGAACGATCTATATTCTTTGCTAAAAAAGTATGATATTAAATATGTACCTGCGTATAAACAGGATGTAATCATTTCGTAATCAGATAGATGTGGTGTTGGTTTCTATTGTCTATACATTACCCTCATTAAGAATTATCAATTCAACATTTACTTTAACACTACTGATAGGAGGCTTATGAAACGACTGGTTTTTCTATATATAATTCTACTGGTTTCCCCTTTCAGTTTTGGCCAGCAAGCCAGCCTAGGCATTTTCGACGCCACCGCCGATTGGGGATTGGAGCCGGAGTTTCCGCCTCAGCGCGGCCAATACAAAGTCCCCGGCAAGGTGGAAGTCAACGAGGACGAGAACGGGGACTTGGTGTATCACGTTTATGGCAATGGGGATGACATCTGGAATCTGACAGATGAAGGGTTTTTTGTCTATACCGAAAAGGCGGGTTCGTGGTGTCTCTCGGGGAAAGTTCACCTTATTGAAGATGGAGACCCAACAATCTTTTGGGCAAAAGCGTCACTTGTCATTCGCGAAGACGGCGCATCCACCAATTCAAAATTCTACAAAACCACTCTCCGTTCAGGCAATAGTGTACAATTGGGGGACTCATTCAAAGCGCATTACCGCATGGAGAACGGTGAAGCAGCCGTTATACCACCTCCAGATTTTGTCAGAGATGATGATGGGAACCTGATTTCCGATCCCGGCGATGGCGTGTATTTTCGTGTTTCCCGCTTTGCCAAAAGTGATAGGGTAACTTTCGAATGGTCATTGGATGGTGAAACCTGGACGAAAAACCACGAACTGTATTTTCCATTACCGGAGGTTGCCGCCTATGGCTTGGCGGTAACCAACCATGCCGATAACGAGCAACTGGCCCATGCCCGTTTTTCTGAGGTCAAACTTGAACCCATCGTTGAAACCTCGCGCATTGCATCCGCCACACAATATACGCCTGGCAAAATTCTGGATGTCACTCTCACTGCTTCAAACCAAAATGATAATCGTACCTCAATTGATCTTTTTGAATCCTTTCCAAAGGGGTGGGAGATCAGCAATGTCAGCCATGGTGGAAGGGTAGAAGGCAGTACCATCACATGGCAGATGGAAATTCCACCCGGCGAGACGAATTTAACATATTCGTTATCTCCACCTGAACAAGCCAGAGGTGTTTACAATTTTTCCGGCCAAATCAACGGAAATGAAATTTTTGGCCACCAAAGGGTTCATGATGGTCTGGGCATTTTCACTCATGTTGCCGATTGGGGGATGCCTGATAGTCCCCCTCAACGTGGAAACTTCAAGATTCCCGGAAATGTCATTGTATCGGTTACCAATGGTGAAACGGTTTATGACCTATTCGGCAATGGGGATAACATTTTCCAAATTAACGATGAAGGTTTTTTTGTTTATAAACAAATGCAAGGCTCATCCCAAATGAGCGCCAAATTGCAATGGATGAATCAAGAAGATATCAAAGTGGGTATCATGGTTCGGGAAGAAGGAAAAACTTCAAATTCGCAGTTTTACATAATAGGACTCGTAAAAATTGACAATGAACCAGATCTTACGTGCAAAACCTATTGGCGGGATCAATCAGGGGCAACTCCAATGGTAGATATAACAAACCCGGATGGTTCTTACATACCAATACCAGATCAACCTTTTTATGTTAGGGTAACTCGGGTAGCTCAAGAAAACTTGTTTATTGCAGAATGGTCTCACGATGGCGTCGAATGGAACTTTGCCCATCAAATGGAACTCCCGATGACAGAACGCGCCGCTTGGGGCATAGCGATCACCAATCACAATGACGATCAGGCTCTAGCTCATGCTAAAGTATCGGAAGTCAATTTCAATTCAGCCCCACCAATCGCCAAACGATCGATTTCTTCGGAATATTATTCCACAGGAGATTTAATCAATGTGAATTTGGAAGTCATTAACGCTTCAACCATGGCACAAGAAATCTCACTGGTTGAATCCCCACCAGAGCAGTGGGTGGTGGATACCATCAGCCATGATGGCCTTTACAATGAGGGCAAGATAACCTGGAACTTGAACATTGAGTCGGGAACTACAACAGTAAATTATAGTC
>CAZEZQ010000729.1:0-3634 GCA_964516245.1 uncultured bacterium
AGGAAAAGAACATGCCTTTAATAGCGCCGTTCGAACAACTTGCCGAAGAACGAGGTGAACAACGGGGTGAACAAAAAGGAAGCCTGAAAGAAGCGCAGGCGTCCATCATCGATATTCTTGATGAGAAGTTTGGTGAAGTTCCCTCCTCACTGATCAAATCGGTAAATAACCTGGAGAATCTTACTTCGTTGAGAGAACTTCGTAGAGACGCAATTAAAGTGGATTCCCTCAAAGAAATGAAACAGCGAGTCAAAGAATTTAAGAACCAGGAGAACCAATAGCCGTTTGATATCACTTCTCAACAAACTGATTACCTATTTTTAAGTATTGCGGCCTACTCACCCCCGCTTCTTGCCATCCCCCCCATGAATGTTATATTGGAGACAATACATTTGTGGGAGGTATCTATGCAAACTTTTACCAGAAAAATATGTTCACTTTTCGTTTTAGCGATTCTCGTTTCGTTCACAGCCTGCCAGACAACTCACGTCAAAACTCATGTGACGAGTGAAGACCCGATCGTAAACCGTTTCTCGCAATTGGCCACCGCTTCGGTGTCGGATGCAGTCGACCAGGTGGTGGGTGAGCGCGGGTTTATGTCGCATGAGATCAAACCGCTGTTTCCTGTGAAAATGTGCGGCCGCGCGGTTACGGTTCGGGCGGAGCCCTCTAACGAAAAACAACCTCCTTCTATGGCTTTGGAAGTGATTGATACTTCTCCTCCAGACAGAGTGTTGGTATTGGCGTTCGATGGAGAACAATCTGTCGATATCGGCGCTTTTGGCGGCATCATGGGCACCGGTTCAAAAGCGCAAAATTTTGCCGGAGCCGTGATGAATGCAGGATGCCGTGATTTTCTCGAAATCAAAGATATGGGTTTCCCTGTGTTTTCAACTGGATTGGTTCCCTCCAGCTCGGTGGGCCGTTATATCAATGTCGCCAAAAACGAGCCGGTCAATTGCGGCGGCGTTACGGTGCATCCGGGTGACATTTTGGTCGGCGACCCCGACGGTGTGGTGGTAGTGCCGCAAGAGCATGAAATGGCCGTGTTGGAAAAAGCGGAAGAATTAGAAGCCAAAGAAGCCATCACTACAGAAGGTGTCATCCGGTTGAAGTCCATCCGAAAAGCCATCGAAGAAACCGACAGAATCTAAACAAAAGGATTTATCATGAAAAAATCATTGTGGATTTTTAGCCTCGTTTGTATCGCGTTTTCATTGTTCATCGGTTGTGCGCAGGAAGAAGTCGATTTTCCCTCCAAGCAAATCACCCTGCTCGTGCCCTGGGATGCGGGTGGCGGCACTGATGCCCTGGCCCGTTCGATCGCCGATGAAGCGCAGGATATTTTCGGTGTGGCGGTGAATGTGGTGAACCGTTCGGGCGGTTCAGGCACGGTGGGCCATAATGCTGGGGCGACAGCGCGTCCAGACGGCTACACAGTAACGATGATCACCTATGAACTGGTGACCTTCAAACCGCTGAGCCTGATCGATTTGGGTGTGGATGATTTTGAAGCCGTGGTGCAGCTGAATGAAGACCCTGGCGCTATTACTGTGCATTCAGAATCACAATGGAGCAGCCTCAAAGAATTCGTCGATTATTCTGTCAACAATCCCGGTAAAGTGACAGTGGGCAATTCGGGCCCCGGGGCGGTTTGGCACTTGGGCGCGGTCAAACTCGAACAATTGACTGGTGCAGAATTTTCACACATCCCCCACAATGGAGCCAAACCGGCGGTAACCCAGCTGGTGGGCCAGCACTTGGATGCAGTGGCGGTGAGCCCGGCTGAAGTGCTGCAGTATGTGCAAACCGGAACGCTGCGCTGTTTGGGAATCATGTCAGAAGAGCGTGATCCACAACTGCCTGACGTGCCCATCTGCCAAGAACAGGGTTTTGATTTGGTGCATGGCACCTGGCGTGGCCTGGCGGTGCCCCAAGGGACACCGGGCGACATTGTCGATACACTGGAACAAGGCTTCAAGCAGGCGTATGAATCAAAGGCATTTCAAACCACAGCCAAAAATGCTTTATTGGGCCTGAAATACCGCAGTTCAGAAGCGTTTGAAACTTTTCTCCAGAACGAGGCAAACAGTGCGACTGAATTGATTGAGGCGCTGAATTTGGAAGAGTAAGAGCGGCTGTGTTTTAACAATAATGGAGAGCCCTGTCCAAAAAGGCAGGGCTTATCTTGTAAAACTGGTTTGTAACGATACGAATGATGAAAGAGATTGATGGGTCGAATTCGCCGCGGCGAATGACCCAACCTACGAATTAGGATGAAAACAAATTTCTTTAAATCCAACCTGTGGCCTGCTGTTTTTTTGATTGCGTTGGCGTTGGTGTTTTATGCCTATGCCGGCGGTCTCGTACAAAAGACTGGGAAAGGATTGGGGGCTGATTTTGTGCCCCGGTTGTGGGCGGGATTGTTAATCCTGTTGAGTCTGTTTATGATCGCGCAAAGTTTCTTTATGCCCACCTACGGCGATTTAATGGAACAACTGACTAAGAAATCTTTAATCGTAACCGTTATCACATTTCTCGCATTGGTTCTTTATGCGATTGCCATGAATTGGCTGGGGTATTTCATTTCGACTGTACTATTTCTTGCAGCGCTATTGGTTTTGTATGGTGAACGAAAGATTTTGCTAATTGGGGGAGTGTCACTAGCTGTGACGCTTTGCCTGTTTTGGGTGTTTCAGGAATTTTTGGGAGTGCCGCTGCCGAATGGGGTGTTTGAGTAATTTGTCTCAACATTGCATTAATTTGTTGTATAATAATTTCTTGCGTTTTCGAACTTGCGTAAGGGGAAAGATAATGGAAAAAAACTTTTCTACTCGTTTGGATGAATCTGTTATACAGCGAATTGACTATTTGTCTGAAACGTTAGGAACTTCAAAAAAATCTATTATAGAAAAGGCAGTTACTTTTTATTCTTCTCAAATTGAACAAGAAAAAAATCATAACTGGCTTGATCAAACCTGTGGCGCCTGGGACCGTGACGAAACACCTGAAGAAACAATCAATTCCATTCGTAAGTCATTTCATAAATCGATGACACGACACCAAAAATGAAAGCCTTTATCGATTCGGATATACTAATTTGGCATTTACGAGGTAATCAGAAAGCCAAAAACTTTTTGAAACGTTTATCCAATTCTGGAGACTATGAATTGTGGGTTGGAGCCATGCAAAGAGCAGAGATTTTGTTTTTCATGCGTCCAAACGAAGAAAAGGCCACAATGCTATTCATGTCACAATTCCAAACCGCTGCGGTTGACCAGTCGATTGTTGATTTTGCCTCTGAGCTCTTTCGCAAATGGAATCCCAGTCATGGTATAGATATAAACGATGCCATACTGGCAGCAACAGCTATGCTTCAAGGTGGCTATATCTATTGCCTCAACAAAAAGCATTATCCAATGCCTGATGTTGTAGTAAAAAGAGCTGGGTAGGTAAATGATGTATTATTCCAGCCTTTACAGAATTTTTATTCATGTTGATGTAAAACAAGTTTTTGGTGATTTAGATAAATTATGACTCCAGAACGATATTATTATTTGAAATTCAAAAAGGTTTTCAATTTGAAGATCAAGAAATACTTGGGAATCTTTCTCATCTTGTTTATTCATTTATT
>CAZEZQ010000730.1:0-3632 GCA_964516245.1 uncultured bacterium
AGGGCACCTATCACCATGTGGCGATATATAATCACGCGCTGGAACCATCCGAAATAAAGGATCATTTCTCTGCCGGCAATCCGAAACATCGCGATGGACTCCAAATCCAGTATGCCTTCAACGAAAACGAAGGGGATGTGATTCAAGACAGTTCAGGGCAAAAACCTGCTCTGAATCTTCATATCCAAGATGCAAATGCTGTAAAATGGCTAAAAAATGGTCTGGAAATAAAGGATCCTGTTCTCATCGCAACAAAAATACCGGCAGAACGGCTTACAAAAGCGGTGCAGGAAAGCAACGCTTTCACTTTGGAAGTGTGGATCACCCCTGCCAAAGAATTCCAAACGGGACCCGCGCGTATTGTGACATTATCCCGGGATCACGGTTCCCGCAACTTTACGTTGGGTCAAGATGAAAATAACTACGAAATGCGTTTTCGCACCACCACCACCTCTGGCAACGGCTTGCCATCCCTGCAAACAGGTAGTGGTAATGAAGCATCCATCGCGGCTCTTTGTTCTCTCAACCGTGATCGGGCTGCTGTTTTTGTAACTCAAGGCAATCAATTGAAAGTTGATAGGGATCACCTCAAGAAAGGTCTTCAGGCTCAGTGGTTTGATCCCCATAACGCCGAGCGGCAGGAAGCGACACCCAATGATAATGGTTATTTCCAGCCGCCTTCCAAAGAATTATGGCTGTTGGTTTTAAATTAATGCATAACCCGAGGGTATGGCGCATACATCACCGAAGACTCCGGGTGGGATGTCTGGGATATCATTATTGAACGAGGTGTGATGCCTGAGTTCCATAAGAAATACGGTTTTAGCCTGGAAGGTGAGAAATGGGAGGCAGAGGTATTGAAGATCGCTCCGCATCTAAAAATCGCCGTCAACAACGGACCGGACTCAATCGGTGGTGGTGAGCCACTGCGACCCTTGGCCCCACCATTGCAGATGAAAAATAAAACAGAAAATTTCATGTTTACTTTGTAAGAGGTCAGCCTGCTGAAGTACATTCCCCTCCCAAGATTGGGAGGGGTTAGGGGAGGGTTGAAGAGAAAGCGACGCCATTGCTTTAACCCCCTCCTAACCTCCCCCGCCTCGGCGCGCAGGCCCATTGCATTGGGGGAGGAATAACCACTCAACACTCTTTTTTCGAAAATTCACTTCATGAGGCTGACCTGTTACTTTACTCTTTTCTCTCTGTTATTGGCATTATTGCTGTGCTTGTACGAATGCCGCCCAGTGGCCTTTGCCCGGGGCTTTCAGCGCCAAAGAATCACCGTTGGAAACGCTCTCTTCTCCACTCCATTCGCTCTTCAGGATGTTCAGCCATTTGAGCGTTAACTCGCTTTTGGCATCAGAGACATCCAATTCCACCTCGCCGCCGTTGGGGAAATAAATGGCGTACTGCTTGCCAGGATTAGCTAAGCAATAGGCCTCGTTGGATTCCCGTCCAGAAAGCAGATCATTATTTGGCTCACAGCTGATGAGGGTTATCTCATCCGTCAGCATACGCATGCTGCGAATATGGGTTTGCGCCAAATCACTCAAACCGATTGCGAAAAAATCAGGTGATGGACCTGGGCGATGAAAGCGGGAGGAGGCGCAACCACCAAAAATATTACGCCAGAAACGGCGGGTTCCCTCTTCAACACTGGTTGTCCAACTGCCAATTTCTCCACCGTAGATCTTCACGTTGTTAATCGGAATCGGGTTTTCTTTGACTTGGGATCGAATATGTATGATGTGATCATAATGTTTCTGGCCGTTGTTCGCGTTGTTCTGAGAGATTTCAAAAAAATCATAATGTTCGCGGTCATGCAAAAGGGCTATCTGTTCATCGGATTGAAAGTTGGAGTTGCGGCGCATATCTGTCAAAAAGACCCTTTTACCGGCTTTGTCGGCTCGTTCCCGGATGAACGTTGCCCAGTATTGACCCCACTCGGGCGGTTCCCCAATTTCATTGTCCATACAGTACAGGACATTCGGATATTCCATTGATATCGAAACCAGTTTATCCACAAACGCTTCCTGATATTTCCGAATCAAAGGGATGTCTTTCAAACCTGGCGGAGTATGAAAAAACAAATGACCGCTCGGCTTGCTTCCAGAATAATAATCAATCTCTTCCGCCAATCCACTCTCGTCAGCGGTATAGTTAATGTTCAATGCAGGATTAAACGGGCAACTCTCCCAGCCGACATTATCGGGTCCATAGCCTAAAGGCGCTTCCGTCTTGAAATAATCCCATGGATCCCAAATTTCGATTTGAACAAGGATATCCCGCTCATGTGCCAGTTTTAACAAGTTCTCGAATCGTTTCCAAAATTCGGGATTCCATTGTTCAAGATCATAGAACCCGTTTTCGAGCTTTTTAAACGCCCAGGGATTGCCGGGATTTCGACTGCTCATAGTGTTGCGAATATAGTTCCCTCCACAGGCTTTCAGTGTATCCAGGTGCTCTTCAAGTCCGTCCGGGTGATTGAACAAATTGTCCTCGCGTGAACCACCCAGCAGCAATACCGGTTCGCCTTTGTATTGCCAGTAGTATGGGTTTTCAAAATAGGGTTGAATGCGGCCGGCGTTGTCGGTGTTTGCTGCAAAACATACGCATATCATCGCCACTGTAATTACAGTGATCAACCCACTGCGAAATACTCCACTGCTTCTGTTATTCATGTTGCGTCTCCTTATAGTATGCAATTATGAGCAATCGTTAAGCAACTGAACCACTTTACTTGTATGGTTATTAATTCGTGAGGGATATCAACGCCGCCCAGTGGCCTTCGCCCGGGGCTGTGATTTGTACCGAATCGCCGCCTAGGACACTCTCTTCATCTGCCCATCGGCTTTCGGAGATGTCCAGCCAGTGCAGCGTCGAAGTGAGTTCATTGCTATGATGTTGGACATAGAACTCATTCGGGTAATACTCAATAAAACCGCTTCCGATGGCGTAATCAGGGTGGCGATAAATGTACCGGTTGGTCGCCCCTGGCTCGCCGGTTCCCCAAAACCCCGTTGTGGTGCCATGATGGCCAAAACCAGCCGCCGATGAGGTCAACTCGTAGGGGACCGTCTCTCCACGCCAAAGGCTGAGGATCGCGGGAGGCATCACAAAGTCGCTAACTACCACATAAGTACAAATTGCCCCTGCGTCGCCGCCGACGCCGAAATTGGAGCCATCAGTGACAGGGACCTTCTCTGTGTATTCAGGCCCGGCATAAAGCCAGGTGAGAAAGGTTTTGCCAGGGCCGGGGACTGTTTGAGGGGCTAACCGCCTCCTTGGGAACTGGGATAGATGAAGACCCCTGTAGCTGTTGGCCGCAAACCATCAAGACTGCAACCGTCTGGCGAATAAACTGACTTTGATTTGACATGATAATTCTCCCTGTTTTCAGTACGTTATCAATTCTGTTGCTTTGGCGGCAGAGCGGTCGGCTTGCCGTTCAAGGTATCGAAGAAATCAATTTTCATCGCTTCCTCAGGATTATTCTTCGGGGGTATTCTTCGATGGTGATTCGCCGCCGCGTGATGATCCGCCGAAACCGCCAACCGCCAGCGCCCAATCGGAGGAGTGAGGAAGCGTGACGGTCTGTTTTGACGCCGGCAGAAGCCCCAGGTCGATTTCGG
>CAZEZQ010000731.1:0-3628 GCA_964516245.1 uncultured bacterium
AAGCGTCATGCGTTGAACCTGGCTGAATCATTTTTGGATACCGCACCAAAAATGGAACTTGCATCGATTCTTCATACATCCAGCGTTTGTCGATATAATCATGCTCGCCCAGCATGAATCCTTGGTCGGATGTATACACAATAATGGTATTGTCGATCTCACCCGAATCATCCAAATATTGCAGCAAACGCCCAATGTTGTCATCGAGCCCTTTCACAGTGCGGAGGTATTTTTTTAAATAGCGTTGATATGCGGTTCGCGTGTATTCTTCGTCAGGAAGGTCTTGGTCGACAAACATATGATGTCCCATATTGCGCCGCTCGTTCCGCTTGGAAACCGAAGTGCCAGTGCCTTGGGTGGCTTTCGAACCATAATTCGGTTCTTTCCACAAACTTTCCGGTTCGGGGATATCAACATCATCATATAACCAATCGTAGCGTTCGGCGTTTTCAAAATTATCGTGCGGGGCTTTGTAATGATGCATCAAGAAAAACGGTTTTCTGCTGTCGCGCTGTTTCAACCATTGTAAGGAGAGATCGGTAATCACATCGCTGCTGTGTTTCGAATCATAGCCAGCAAAGCGGCGCTCGTTGTTGGGCCATTCGCCATTGCCTTTTTCCCGCAAAATCGGATTAAAGTAGCTGCCTTGGCCCGGCAACACGCAATAATAATCGAAGCCATTGGGTTCCACTTTCAAATGCCATTTGCCGATCATGGCGGTTTGATAGCCCGCTTGCTGCATCAAAAGCGATAGATCATGCCGGTCTCTCGGCAGCCGGTCGTTTAAGGTGCGCACTCCATTGGTATGGCTGTATTGCCCGGTCATCAAGGTCGCCCGGCTGGGCACACAGATCGAATTGGTGCAAAACACATTGTTGAGCCGAATGCCCTCATTGGCCAGCCGGTCGATGTTTGGAGTTGGGTTCAGAGAAGCAAGCCGCCCGCCATAAGCGCCAACCGCATGAGCCGCATGGTCGTCTGTCATGATAAAAAGAATGTTGGGACGTGATGGATTCGAATGAGCGACTAACCCCGTGTTGGCGAGGGCCGCAGTGGAAATATAACTTACGCGTTTAAGAAATTCTCTACGATTGTGGTTCATGATGCTCCCCAATTGTATACTGATTCAAGTGCGTACTGATTTGTGCTTGAAAGCAATTCACTTAATTTAACTTTATCATCTCAAATTTTCAAATAGAATGCAAGACCTCTCAGTCCCAATTGAGTAGGATGTATTGGCAATGGCAAATACACTCACCATAAGAATGAGATATACAACTGTAATCGGCAAAAGTCTTTTTTTGGAGCGCAGGCGTCCTCGCCTGCATCAACATTTAGTGCGGGCGAGGACGCCTGCGCTCCAAAATGTGACTATAATTTATATACGTTTAGACTTTTTGCCGGATTGCCATCCTATGAACCGTTTCATATGATACATTGTAGTATATTATACAAAAACTGAGGTTGAACATGAAATTTCAAACGAATCTTTCACTATTAACGGTTTGCTTCACGACTTTGCTATCAACCACTGCCATAAGCCAAGAGATGAACAAATCCGATGTTCCTCTCTTCTTCCGTGAAGAGTGGAAAGAGATCCCTGCCCAAATTCCCGTAACCCAAGAGCATGTTCAAAATCAAGAGTTGTTAGTCAGCCGCCACGGGCCGGATGCGGATGCGATCAAGAAATCGCATCATGACAATATCCCCAATGATCCCTATTACATCTGGTCAGGCAACTGCAAAGATGGCAAATGGGCGATTTCGCTGCGCAAGAAAGATGAACTTGTTGATCTTCGCGAAGGCTGGTTCCGTTGGCGAGTGAAACAATCGGGCAGGCATATTCTCTACATCATTTTGGAACTGGAAGATGGCAGCTGGATTATCGGACAACCCGGCTTCGGCGAAACTCCACGCTGGCATGTGTTTGAAGAAGCATTTGCGTTTATGAATTGGTATGCACTCGGCATCGAATCCATTGAACGCGGCAAGCGTATCGATACCCCCGATCTTAGCCAGGTCCGTTCTGTTGGGTGGACCGATCTGCAAATCGGAGAAGGCAGCCCCGGCTGCACCCGTGTGGATTGGATTGAAGTTTATGGGAAAAGTGTGGAGTGATGTTTTTAGTATTATTCTATTTTTTTCTATCAATCCAATAATCTGGATGCCTGAGTTGATGAGCTACTGCAATGATGAAAAGATGATCTTTTTCAATAGAATAAAGTATATTATAAGGGAAACTGTGTAACAAGCATTTGCGAATCTCATCTCTTTCAATAGACCAAACTTATGGATGTTTTGCGATACGAAGAGCCGCCATTTTTACTTCACCTTTAAAACGTTTCCCAAGATCTTTTTTTTGTTTTTCATAACGATTTGCAGCATCTTCGAGTTCTTGCTTTGCCAATTCAGAAAAAAGACCTTTCAATTTTCTTCTTTGAATACCTCTTCAAATGGAATCCCTTTCAGTCTTCCCTCATGATAAGTATGCAGACGTTTCTCGGCTTCTTCTGCCCAGACTTCATCAATGTTCTGATTCGGTTCATCAAGACTTTTCAAGATGCCTTCTACAATTTGGTATCGTTCTTCTGGTTCCAATTGCAAGGCTTTTTCCAAGACTTCTTTTCCACTCATTGAAATTTACCACTCATAAAATTTTGATTTGATCATTTCATATTATACATTACTACAAATCATGATGAAACTCAATGAATTTATGTGGACATTCACCCACAGTATTAAACACACTTCATCAAACACACATCAGCATTGACTTTCCCCTCAAAAAAGGCGCATAATACATTTGTTGCTGGGGGTGGGCCTGTGGCCCTGAGAATCCCAAGCGTTTTTCCAAATGCTGCGGATACCCCTTGAACCTGATCCGGGTTATACCGGCGGAGGGAAGCAACCTGGAGAAACGCGCACGCAGTCTCATCGAACCTACCCGTTTCACGTTTCCCCTTGCCACGCTTTCCTCCTTCCATGTCGCATCCCGGTTCTCAACCGAAAAACGGAAGGAGATTCACTATGTTTGAGAGCAAACGACAAGCCGCACTGGATGGCGGCAATGCCAGCCAAATGCATTTTGCCCGCCAGGGCATCATTACCGACGAAATGAATTACGTCGCCCAGCGCGAAGAGTTGGAGCCCGAATTGATCTGCAGTGAAGTGGCTCGCGGGCGTATGATCATCCCCGCCAACGTCAACCACAAACGCTTGGAGCCTATGTGCATCGGCATTGCCTCCAAGTGTAAGATCAACGCCAATATTGGCAATTCGGCGGTAACCTCCAATATCAATGAAGAAGTCGAAAAACTCAACTGGTCGGTGAAATACGGAGCCGATACTTTGATGGACCTCTCCACTGGCGGCGATATCCCCCAAATTCGCCAAGCGATTATCGACAACAGCCCGGTTCCCATCGGTACGGTCCCCATTTATGAAGCACTGACCAAAGTGCGCCGCATCGAAGATTTGACCCACGGCATTCTGCTGGAAACGGTGGAAGAACAAGCCCAACAGGGTGTGGATTACATGACCATCCATGCCGGACTGTTGATGCGCCATATCCCACTCACCGTAGACCGCATCACCGGCATCGTCAGCCGCGGCGGTTCTATCTTAGCCA
>CAZEZQ010000732.1:0-3626 GCA_964516245.1 uncultured bacterium
GGTATGCGCAGAGCAAACAGCCTTTGGATGGAGGCCGGGTGGGAATCCCTTCGGATTTGGATGCCGCTGTGGTTTATTTTCTTTCGGACCAATCCCGCTTTGTAACCGGCCAAACATTAGCCATCGATGGTGGTTGGTCGATCACCGAAGGCCAACACCCGGCTGAATATTAAAAGCAAAAAGGAAATGAGAATGATCGAACGGACTCCGATGGAAGAATATCTCCTGCATTGCCGTGAAATCGCCGATATTGTCGAGCGGCAAAAAGAATGCATTCACAAAACAGCTGATTGGTTTGCAGAAACGATTCTAGTCGGGCGCATGGTTCACCTATTCGGCTCGGGCCATAGCCGCATCATGGTCGAAGAAATGTGGCCGCGCTACGGTAGTTTTCCAGGGTTTCACCCCATCGTGGAACTTTCGATGACTTTTCACAATCCAGTGGTTGGGTCAAACGGTCAACGGCAAGCCATGTTTGTAGAAAATGTTAGCGGTCTGGCAGCCCGCATCTTGCGCAATTTTGATTTGTCGAACAAAGACTCGGCACTGGTGATCTCATCCAGCGGCTGCAATATCGTTTCCGTTGAAATGGCGGAAGAGTTTCGCAAACAAGGCATCAAAGTCGTGGCCATGATCAGCCAACTGCATTCCGAAGTCACCCCAAGCAAACATGCCAGTGGAACAAAACTGCAGGATCACGCCGATTTGGTGTTGGATACCGGCGCCCCGGCCGGGGATGCGATGGTGAAATTACCCGGATTGGATATGCCGGTTTCACCCGGTTCGACCGTAGGCGGGTGCATGTTGATTAACTGCATCAAAGCAGAGGTGGCTTTGCGCTTGACCGAGGCCGGCCATCCACCCAAAGTGCTTAGTGGGGTCTCTACAGTGGGGAAAGAGCGTTCGGCGGAACTATTTGAATCGGCCTATGACGAGCATGCGCGGCGCCTAGCCAAATTGTATGAAAACGTGGGCTTGGATAAGGAATAAGAACACTTAATTTCCCCCAAAAAATTTTCCATAATTGTGAGAACACACTACCACATCTATGACAATTCGGCAAAAAGTCTTTTTTGGAGCGCAGGCGTCCTCGCCTGCAACAATATAAAGTACAGATTAGATATTTGCGTTACTATATATTGTGTGGTCGTTTTCTGGATCAGACTTTTTGCCGGGTCTTCATCTATGGCAATTCAATTTCTGGGGTGTTATGAAAATAAACAGGCTGGAATCCGATGCACCCCTATTCAATGTCATGAACTACTACAAAAGGATATTTTATGAATCAACAAGCTTTGCGAACCACTGTTATCGGCAGTTATCCCTTTCCTGGATGGCTCGAGTTTGCCTCACAACATTTGGATCAATTCGGGTCTGCCGATATTGCCGAGATGCAGGAAGACGCTGTGATTGCCGCCATTCATGATCAAGTGGCCGCCGGATTGGATGTGATTACCGATGGAGAACAAACCCGTTTCGATTTCAATCTTTCCTTTTACGGATACCTTGAAGGCATCGAGATGGAAAGCAAATCTCCCCGCATGTTCGGCCCGCCTGCCCATGATCAGCGCGGCAAACACAAAATTATTGCTGAACTGCGCGCACCCAATGGTTTGGGAGCGGTAGAGGAATTTGAACGGCTGAAGCGCCTTGCTCCCAAAGGCCCTAGCCTCAAAGCCAGCGTGCCAGGCCCATTCACCCTGAGTGGGCGCTTGCTGCCCAATAAACAATATCCTGACCGCTATGCCATTACCGAAGCTTTATTGCCTATTGTCAGGGATGAATTGACAAAATTGGTAGACGCGGGCTGCACCGAAATCACGGTGGACGAACCCTCCATGAGCTGCTATGCCTATCGCGAAGACACCAAACGCTTTGTCGATATCTTCAACCGAACGGTTGAATCCATCGTAGGCCAATGCCACCTTTCCACCCACTTGTGTTTTGGCAACTACAAAGGCCATGCGGTGGGCTACCGCCGCTGCGCCCCCATGTTCCCCGAATTCTTAGAGATGAAAGTGGATGAAATGCACTTGGAGATGGCCAACCGTGAATTCGCAGAAATTGAATTGATTGAAGAAATTTCCAAGCACAAAATCGCGGCTGTCGGGATTGTCGATGTAAAAAGTTACTATATCGAAAGTGTTGAGAATATAGAGTCTCGTGTGAAATTGTGCCTGAAATACGCCAAGCCGGAACGGCTCTCGTTTGCGCCAGACTGCGGCTTGAGCCAAACCGCCCGCTGGGCGGCGAAAAAGAAGCTGAATCACATGGTTGAAGGAGTGCGCGAGGTTCGAAAGGAGTTGGGTGTATGATCGAACCGGTCTTGATGGAAGATACCTTTCTCAATGATGTATTCGAAGCGGGGGGCTTGCGCGACACCTTTCAACTATGGTGGCTGGGCCAAAGTGGATATCTTGTGCAATATCAAAACCATCACATCTTGCTTGATCCATATTTGTCATTCTCGCTCGAAGCCAAATACGCCAATACCGATAAACCCCATGTGCGCATGACCGACCTTGTGATCAATCCCGACCGATTGCGTTTTATCGAAGCAGCTACCTCCACCCACAATCACACCGATCATTTGGACGCTGACACGCTTTTGCCCATCATGGAATGGAATCGAGAAATGAAATTGATCATCCCCGAGGCCAATCGTGATTTTGTGGTTGAGCGCTTGCAATGCGACCGAAATTGGCCTATCGGTTTAACCGACGGGCAAAGCACAGAGGTGGGATTGTTTCAATTCACCGCGGTACCCGCTGCGCATGAAGAGATAGAAACCGACGAACAAGGCCGCCACAAACATCTGGGATATATTGTGCAATTCGGGCCCTACACAATATACTTCAGCGGAGACACGGTGCGTTATGAAGGTATGGTGGAACGGCTGCGGCAGTTCGAGATTGATGTTGCCATCTTGCCGATCAACGGCAGCAAGCCCGAACGCCGCGTGCCTGGAAACTTGAATGGTGAAGAAGCCGCCCAGTTGGCAAAAGAGATCGAAGCCAAACTAACGATACCATGCCATTACCACATGTTTGAATTCAACTCAGTCGAACCCGAAACATTCACCAAACCGGCTGAACGGTTGGGGATCAACTACCGCATCCTGCAAGCGGGGGAACGCTGGTGCAGCAGCGAATTACCATCATAAATATGTAGATTGGGCTTTAGCCCACCAATTTCCAACTCAGGGGAGGCATCATGCCGCAATATAAAATCGCCGGAATTAACTTCGATCATATGCACATGGGTGACAATCTACGCATGGCATTTGACCATCCCGATTGTGAAATCGTTGCCATTTGCGACGAACAGCCAGAGCGGATGCAAAGCGCACAAGAAAATTTCTCGATCCCAGATGCAAGAGTATATACTGATTACAACGAATGCTTGGAAAAAACCAAACCGGATATGGTGATTCTCTGCCCGGCCACCGCCCATCATGGCGAGTGGACAGAGAAAGTGGCTCCGTACAATGTGCACATTTTAATGGAAAAACCATTTGCGGCATCGTTACAAGAAGCCGAACAAATGATTACCGCCATGAAAAAAAGCGGCAAAATGCTGGCAATCAACTGGCCCATGGTTTGGTATCCAACGAATGTCACCGCCAA
>CAZEZQ010000733.1:0-3604 GCA_964516245.1 uncultured bacterium
TATAGCCTATAAAGCACTATTTCTCAAGGCCTTATGTGTATTCGGACAGACACTATCTATTAATCTCAATTCAAAAGGTTACATTGAAACGGTAAGCATATTTCCTTGTTCGAGGCACTCACAGAGTTCAGAATAAACAAGCAATATTTCATTTGGAGAAGGCTCTCCAAGCAAACGGCGATTGATACGGGTTGAAAGTGAACCGTGGTTCACCATGATTTCCAACGGTTCCCGAAAACATTCTTCCTCCGGTTTTATAGCATTCGATATCTGAGAGTATAGATAATACCACAAATCTCCGGTGGTTGTGTTCGTATTTAAATCATATCCAAACAAATTTGTATATTCTGGGTCGTCAATCAATGCGTTCATTCCTCTGGCGCTTGTATTATACAGCAAATCTGCGAGGGGAGCGGTTTCCATGCGTTTTTGTTGCTCCCAAAGGCTCCATCGTTCTTCGGCCAGAGTTTGAAGTATTTTGGATATCATCCATGCGATAGCGATATCCGCTTGAGGGCATTCTTGGGTGTCGAGCACCCGAATTTCGATCGTATTGCGATCGAACCGGGCAATGGCTCCTCGGGCGTTGGCCCATTCGTGTTGCAATACGCCATTCGGATCATGAGGAGCCAGCTCTTGATAGAGCGGTTGAAGAATTCGTGTTTGATATTCATCTTGGGTAAACACATCTTCTGGAACCACCATCCCAGTAACCGAAGGGATTTTTGCGGCGTTGTAACCGTAAAACTGCATCCGGTTGTCAAGAATTCCATTTCTTTTGAATTCCACAATAGGGCTGCTGGCGGCGAGGGCTGGCAACAGGGGGAGAAGAATGCGGATAGCGGCGTGCAATCGGCCGAATTCTTCATCACCACAAAATGGGAAGTTAAGGTGCATGCTCTGCAAATTCGACCAGCCGTGGCCGCGGCAATCGAAAATTTGATTGAAGGTTTTGTAGACCTCGTTATACTCATGGGGCCAAAGCCGGGTTTCCCAGTAAGGGTCCATACCAGGATGCATGGCGGTAGGCATAAGCCGGGCATTTTTTTGCTTCAACCGGTTGTTGATACGGACAATATCTTTTTGAAAGGCCCCAGCCAGAGAGTGCAGCGAGTTCGTTGGGCCATTGGTTTTAATCTCAACTACGTGCAGAGCAAGTTCATTCGACCAGTTCAGGAGATCGCCTTCAACTTCAGGCTCATACGTACCGGTAAATGAATGAAGCAGCCAATCGCATTTAGGGTCCACCTGGTGGGTATCGCGGTCGACGATCATATATTCAATTTCGATGCCATAGCCCTCGAAGAGATGCAGGGGTTTGGCTGGGGTCATGAGATCGACTTTCTTTGTTCCACCCGTATCAGAAATACGGCCATAATTTGGTTGTAGAGTTCATCTTGCAGCTGTTGATCTTCATAACCGGCATCAATACTCGGATTGTCGTTGATTTCAATGACAAAAACCTTTTTGTTCACTTGCTTGAGGTCAACTCCATAGAGCCCATCACCGATTAGGTTGGCTGCGCGAACGGCGGTTTTGATCACGGCCGGAAGCACAGATTCGAGTGCACAGGCTTCAACCTGTCCATACGAACATTCTTCCGCCTGATTGTTTTGAATCTGCCAGTGTTTTTCCGCCATGTAATATTTGCAGACGTACAGAGGTTGGCGGTCTAAGATCCCCACCCGCCAATCGAACGGGGTGGGCATGAATTCTTGAGCGATCAAAAGGTCTGATCCATCGAACAGGGTTTTCAACATCGTTTCAAGTTCATCTGAATTGTCAATTTTATAAACGCCTTGAGAGAACGAACTATCTGGTTTTTTCAAAATGCATGGGAAGCCGATTGTCTCCGGCAATAGAGTTTGGTTGTCACGGTGTACGATTAATGTTTTTGGATGGGGGATACGGTGCCGGGCTAGCAATTCGGCCAAAAATACCTTGTTGGAACATTTTTGAATCGATACGGGGTCGTCAATCACCACCAACCCTTCGGCGCTCGCGCGGCGGGAAAACCGGTAGGTATGATGATTTACATTGGTGGTTTCACGAATGAAGAGAGCGTCATATTGGGGGATAAACCCGTAATCCTCTTTTTCGATCAGTTCCACGCCAAAACCCGCCTGCCGCGCCGCTTTGGTAAATTTTTCCAAGGCTTTGCCGTTGGAGGGCGCATCATCTTCTTTTGGATTATGGAGGATGGCAAGGTCGAATCGTGGGGGATGCCGCCTAGAGGTCCGGCGGCGGCTGATGAAGTACGCTTTGGCAGATTCGATAACGAATTCGTGATGATCTTCGGGAACTTCTTTATCGGCGATGGGTCCGATTTTGTGCAATTGCCAGCGTTGGTCACTGTTTTTACGAAACACAGCGCGTAGAAACGGGGCAGGGAACAGTTTGAACAACTGGCGGCACAAGCGGTCGTAGCGTTTGGCCAGATTTTGCCCGAAATAAATGCTCAAAATAAATTGGTCGGATTGCAGTGGTTTTAGGCTATGTTGTATGAGTTCATCGACTTCGTCTGAAATGGATCGAAGAATCGAGAGTGATTTCATATCTTGAATGGTTTCAATACTGGGGAGAGGTTTGTGGCCCCGCGCCGCAGCCAACAAAGATACATAATACCCCATGCTTTGATAGCGGTACGATCGGCACAGGTTGAATACATGAATGCGCTTGTGATCCGGTTGGATTTCTTTCGTCAAGTAAGAGCGTGCTGAAATCACTTCGACTTCAGGCAGGTGAAACGGCCATTTTTGGGGATTATTAACAATCAATAAATTATGCATGAGAAAATCTCTTTACACTTTGGGCTCAATAATGAGCAGGTTGGCGTCATGGGTAAGTACGCCTAATAAAATAGAACATACCAGACGATCTAAACCGACTTCATAATGATTGTGGGTTTGACGGATTGGATTGGGAGAAAGAGGGTCGGCCACATAAACCTTCCGGTTTTCTTTGTCGTAGCCGCTCAAAACTACAAAATGCCCAGCGGGCTCACCCTGAATGTCATCATAGTCACAATTTGGACCGGTTTCGCGCGCGGAATGATACAAATAAGTGGCACTCAAGCCGGTTAAAATAGGTCTTCCTTTAATTAAATATTTCTGGATCAAACGGCCATTGAGATCAGCGAATTTTAATCTTCCACCCAACTCTATGTATTCGATAAAACTTTCAATACTGATTTTATGTTTCTCATTATTACGAAACTTTAATTGGGTTTTTAATTTTTTTAAGATTTTCTTTTCAGCATAATCAAACCAGGTCGGATCAAACACCAATAGATTGTATGAATAAATTGTAGCCTTGTAGCCCCGGCGCAGAGAATGATTGGCCAAAATTGTGGCCAACGTTCCACCTCCCGGCACCTGGTGGGTTTGCGTGATAACCTCAGCAAGGGGAACCGTATCACCATAAAATGAATAGATTGAGGCCAGACAAGTTGGTCCGCAGGTTAAATCGTTGGGCTGCGATTCGATAGGGAAGTGAATACGGCTATTAATTTTTGAAATTGTGTTCATTAATTGAGGGTCATAATTCCTAACCAAGAATCTTTGAAATATTGCCATTGTAGGGGCAGACCCCCGTGTCTGCCCCG
>CAZEZQ010000734.1:0-3602 GCA_964516245.1 uncultured bacterium
TCAATGAGATGTGCGGAATGTAGGATATAACTTACCAATTACGAAAACCCCATTTATTCATCGGTTTGCTATTTTAGATGGTAACTGTTATATGAGAGATAAATTGTATTTGGTAAAATAACACAATTTGATTGAAATACGGTGATTGCTTTTGCTGATTAATACCTTTAATCAAAAAATTTTCGATCATAGATTCTTACTCACATGTTGTGAGTCTTTGTGTCTCAGAATTTATTTAAGTACAATATCATTAGCATTCGGGGCAGACACGGTGTTCTGCTCCAACAACGCAAAAAATTCAAATATCTTTGTTGGTCTCTGTATAGACGTAACCATTTAGCCATCTGAAAACATTTTTATTACGCCCTTCAGGGCTTGGTCTTGTGTTTGTTCCATACACCAGGGGCGAATGCCCCTGGCTATCATATGGCGTCCCGTTGGGGCTGGAAATTTTTTTTCATTCGGCTAAATGGATACGTATAGACAATGGTTTCCCTTTGATTGGAGAATGGACCTATATGAGCCCACAACAAACCATACGCATCGCCATGGCTCAAATTGTCTGCTTGGATGGCGACCGCGAAGGCAACTTTGTGCGTATTGAACACGCCTTGAAGCAAGCCACTGAACAGCAAGCAGAGATTGTGTGTTTCCCTGAAATGGCGTTGCTGGGTTGGGTGAACAGCGATGCTCATAAACGGGCCAATCCTATCCCAGGTCCTGAAAGCGGACGGTTGTGCAAATTGGCAAAATATTATGATGTGTATATTTGCATTGGAATCGAAGAAAAAGTGAGGGACCGCTTGTACAATAGCGTAATTCTCATCAGCAATGAGGGTGAGATTTTATTAAAGCATCGCAAAAACAATTTGCTCAGCGAATTGATGACGCCTCCCTATACTCCTGGCGAAGAAGTAAACGCGGTTGATTCCCCAATCGGAAAAGTGGGCCTGCTGATTTGTGCTGATACTTTTGTGGAAGACAATCTCAATCAAATGGCGAAACTGCATCCCGATTTGCTTCTGGTTCCCTACGGTTGGGCGGAAAAGGAAGAAGCCTGGCCCCAACACGCGAAAAAGATGGAAGAGGTGATTGTCAACGCGGCGAGAACGGTCAAAACTCCGGTAATAGGGACCAACTTGGTGGGGGAGATTACCAAAGGCCCCTGGGCGGGCCGGGTCTTTGGCGGCCAAAGCGTAGCGGTGAATGCCAATGGCCAAGTTCTGGCTCGAGGCTGTGACCGCGATAAAGATATAATTATTGTTGACATGTAAATTTCTTTTGGGAGGACAATCACGAATGAACTTGAAAACCAAAACGATCACTCACAAATCAATGCTCAACAATGCCCTGAATACATTTCGTTGCCAAAGGCTTGCTGATTGGGCAGGCATGAACAGATTTACCCGCAGAGAGTGGCTCGGATGGCTGGCAGTAGGAGGTATGGGACCAATGATCCCGGGCCTTCAGCAAGTTCTTTCTCCTGTGAATTCAATTTCTCAAATTGCCAATCGAAAAAGTCAACCCACGCTCTTACTCATTACTGGGTGGGCCACAACCAATATTGGTGACATCGGCCACACGCCGGGAACGTTACGCTACCTTGATGAGCATTTTTCTGAGGCGCAGGTTTTTTGCTGGCTGCATGCCTTCAATGATGAAATCTTGGGTATGCTGCGCCGGAGATATCCGAATGTGAAATTTGTGGAAGGAGGAAACATTGACGAAAAGGGAAAGGCCTCGACACCGGAGTTGCAAAAGGCGTTCGACGAATCAGACTTTGTGATTCAGAATTCGGGGATGTCGTACAATCGTTTCTGGGCGCCCCCGGTTCGATGGGCAAAGGCAAGCTTGTCTAACGGCAAACATTTTGGCCTCTACGCTCAGAGTTTCGATGGATTCAGGAGTGAAGATCTTGCCACCGTGACCGATTTGCTCTCGAGTATGGATTTTATCTACTGCCGCGACAACGAATCGCTCTTGTCATTGCGCAAGAATGGAGTGACTACTGATATTCTTGAATTCGGCCCTGATGGCTGTTTTGGAGTCGATGTGCGGAACGAGCAAGCCGCATCGGAGTTTTTAGAAGCCCATGGGTTGGAGGCGCGAAAATTTCTGGCCGTCATTCTTCGCACTGATAAATATACAAACTTAGAACCAGGCGATCCCTTGAACCAGATCCCCGGCGGTGCTAAGGAATGGAGTGCGAAGTTACGCGAGGTGATGATACATTGGGTACGCCGTACAGGTTTGCCGGTTGTTATCGTGCCGGAAGTCAAGAAGGAAATCGCCCCGTCGAAAAAGCTATTGTTGGATCCGTTGCCCGAAGCCGTGCAATCGAAGGTGGTGCACCGCGACACGTTTTGGAATGTAGATGAGGCCGTTTCTTTCTATGCCCGGGCGCACACGGTGGTGTCGGTAGAGCCGCACTCCTGCATCATGGCGCTATCAGCAGGCACTCCGATCATTCATTTCTTCACACGGCATCATGGTTACAAGGCTTGGATGTTTCGCGATATCGGTTTGCCGGAATGGTTGATCTCTCTCGATGATGAGCCTGCTGCACGAGTCAACTCAGCACTGGATCGCATTTACAATCATTACGATCTGGCACTGACGAAGACCAAGCGAGCGATGGAATTTGTTCACGCCCGTTCTGCAGAGATGATTCATGAAATAAAGCGGATTGCCGTTCAAGGATGAAGTTAGAGCACGTGTCAAATTGCTTTTCATTTTGAGGAAAGCGAGGTTGGAAATGCGCCGCGGCATGATCCCGCTGCGGCGGGCTGATTGTTCACCTCCAAACAATGAAACACGTTTGCACAATAACAAGGCTACGGCTCAAAAAGGCTAAGTCTCCCCCTCTAAAATCGCATAATCCGGCCGTTCCATCGATAGCCGCAATAGAAACAATCCTACGATGGTGACAAGAACCAGGGCTTGCGCCCATCGTGGTTTGGCGTATTTCGAATACAAAAAGAACGCCAAACCCAATATCAAAGCCTCAATGAGAATCCAGCCTGGAAAAAATATACGCAACGGAGAGTGGAGAATATCTGTTGTATCGATTCCTTGAGGGAACTCATAGTTCACAAAGGGCCAAAACCAGGGGCAAAAATCAATATCTCCCACCAAATGGGCCAAGTGGCATGTGAAATATGAGAGGGAAATGCGTCTGCCAAAAATCCAAAACGCCAGCGCGCTGCATACCACCAAGCCCGTCAAACTATGCATGGCGTAGCGTCCATGAGGCGTGATGTGAAATACATCGTTCAATGGTTTATCAATCAGATCGGGCAGCAATCCACCCACAATCGCCGCGATTAAATCGCCCCGAAGATAGCGGTGGCACACGAGTGAAAACGAAAGATGCCCTGGAATGGGGTACATAGACTTTTGCCTTTGAAATTGAGGTAAGAGGGTAATTGTACCGGGATACGTGGGGAATACAAGAAATGTGGAGATGGTTTTTCAGAAACAAAGTCGAAAATAACTACTCATCCCAAGGTAAGTATACTTTAGGTTCTTACGCGTGATTTTTGAACTCTTGTCTCTCAGATTTTCAAGTTAAATTAAATCAATGGGTAATGAGTTTATGGGGA
>CAZEZQ010000735.1:0-3597 GCA_964516245.1 uncultured bacterium
GCAAGCCCGCTACTTGGGGCACATCGGTGATGCGCAGGCAGTTGAGCATTTCGATGGCAGAGCCGCGTCCATCGGGTGAGCTGGGGGCGTTTTGGGTGGCTGGGGGATTTTGGACCAAAACCGTGTCGATATTGCCATCCAAGAGCGCGGCGTAGAGTGCAATTGCCGACATATCACCGCGGGCGGCGATGGAGATGCGGTTGTTGTCGACCCCATCCAACTGGCGCAGGGTTTCGACGCAGCGCAATACATCGTACACCTGCATCGAGGCCACGGTGCGGCCGGCCCAGGCGGCGGCGCGGCGGATGTGCCATTGCAGATTGGGGGCCCAGCCGTATTCACCCACACCGCGGGTTTCGAGAAAGGCAGTGTTCCAATCTATATCCAAGCCAGAGACGAAGCTGTTTGAATCCCAACGGTCTTCATCCGGGCTTTTGAGCACCAACAAGAGGCTGCGTTCAATACTGGGGCTGCCCCGCCAATCGAATTCGACTTTCAAGCGATACCCTTTTTCAGAAACGAAACTGTAGGTTTTGCTGCCGCCGGTACGGTTGCGCGAACGCATCTCAAGGCGGATATCCAAATCGGATGGATTTTTCGGAAAGGAGCCGAAGGTTTTTTCTTGCAAAAATTCCAATACATCTTGGCGGTGTTCGTTGTATTCATTCATGGAACTGAGTGATGGCGGTTGGGCCATGGTTTGAAAACTATCTTGAATGGTGAGTGTGCGGTCATCTGCCGGAGGCCCCTCGGTATATACCCGAAGCGCGTTGTCGGAGAGTTGCGCTGATTCAGATTCGTTGATATCGCCCACTTCTTCAGGTGAAAGATCTTTGCCCATCAGGTGTTTCATGAAAAAGGCAAAGATTTTGGTTCGCGAGGTTTCGTGATACGAATGCCCGCCGGGGGTTTCGACCAGTTCAGCCTGGCCACCGGCGCCGTAGAGGCCATAAATTTTCTTGATATTGCCAAAACTTTGCCTTATGGACTCAATCGAGAAAAGTCCATCGCGATTGGCCGAAGCTACAAGCAAGGGCCTTGGGGCGATGAGAGCGCCCATGTCGTGAACATCCTGCAGATAGGTGTTGATGGGCATCATGCAGTCGCAATGGCCGTCGAGGGTGCGCTGGAAGACATGGTCTTCGACTGTGCCGGTTCCACAAACGGGCGCAGCGGCGCCGATGCGCGGATCAATCGCGGCGACATACCAGCTATAGGCGCCCCCGCCGGAGATGCCGGTTACACCCAATTTGGTTTCATCGACTTCATCGCGGGCGGCGAGCAGATCGAGCCCGCGAATGGCGTTCCAGGTTTCTACCCCGCCGGGGGTGTAGCCCCGGCTATACCAATGAAAGAAGCCTTCTGAATAGCAGCCCCAATGAACTCCCCGCACTTCACCCCATTGAATGGTTTCGGGGATCAGGCAGACAAAGCCCAACTGGGCGAATTTGCGCGGGTGTGCCTGGTAGTTGGTTTTTTGAGTGCGCGAATGGCCGCAAACGTACAGGATGCCGGGAGCGCTGCCGTTAATCTCATCGGGGATATACAAGTTAGCGGGCACATACAAATCGGGCAGGGATTCATAATACAATTTGATGATGCGATAGCCATCCATCTGCAGTTCGCCGGTTACTTTTACATTCAGGGGCGGCCGTTCGCCTTCCAAGGGCACATCGGTCAGGCTGAGCATTTCGACCAATTGGTTGTAGCGCTGGCCACGGATCGATTTCCAATCATCGAGCGTATGAATGCCGCCTAGCGAAGTGCGGGTGACTTCAGCCGCTTCTTGCATCAAATATTGCCTTATGTCGTTGGACTGATCGTGCGGGGCGGATGTTTGGATGGGAAACTCATCACCATTCACAACGTTACTCGTTCCTAGCATACCAATCACACTAAATAGAATGCATTTTAAGGTTCGATTCATTGCAGCCTCTCCATTTTTTCTTCGTAGATTTGATTAAATAACACTACTGGTTTATGGCATTTGAAATTGTTAGTTTAAAGGACTCAAAGGACCAAGGATATATACTTGGTGGGCTACGCTTCGCTTTGAGCCCACCCTACAGAGTTTAATTGCTCGTAATGCGAGAGCATGGATTGGCCATCACTTCCGAACAATTGGGCGGCATCCAATTCCCCTTGGGATTCTCCATAATTTTTGCGCGGCCCGTCAAAATCATCGTACCAGAACACATCTTGACTGTTTTGATGGGGCTGCTGATGGCTCAGTTGGATGGAATCGATGTGGGGGATTTCTGGCCGTTCTTGGGCAATGCCAAAATGTATAAAGATTAACAATAGTAGAAACGTGTAATAAGTTTTCTTCATCTTACATGCCTTCTTTTCCAAAACGAACTTCGCGTATGGAGCGTTCATTTCCTGTTGCTTGAGTTAGGGGCTCATACAATTCTGGACGGCGGGCTTGCAGCCAGCGGCGGCCGGTGGAGGTGGGCAGCAGTTCCGCTTCCAAATCGGCGGCCACCATGGCATCATCGGCTTTCCAAGTTTCAGTGAGAATGCGGCCGTAGGGATCGAGAATCATCGAGTTGCCGGTGCGCACTTCGTCGCCGTCAATGCCCACGCCGTTGGCGAAGATGAGAAACATGCCGTTGTCGTGGGCGCGGGCGGGCAGCCAGCGCGTGATCCATCCACGGCCTTTGTCGCCTTTGAACTCGGCTTCGATGGCTTCTGGATTCTTGTGCCGGTTGTGCCAGAGTGTTTGATCGATCACGCCCATCGCATGGGGGCTGCGGGTTTTGCAGCCTCCGGTTTGATGGGGTGAAAGCAAAATTTCCGCTCCCATTAGGGCGGTGATACGGGCGTTTTCTACCAGGTTGTTGTCATAGCAAGTCAAGACGCCAATCTTGCATTGAAATGGGGTGTCAAACACGGTATATGAATCGCCGCTGGAGATTTCGGCGTTGATAAAAGTGTGTATTTTGCGGTGAAAATGCACTTCGCCATCAGGCAGGGCTGCCACATAACAATTAAACAAGCGGCCATCGCCAGCGAGTTCGATCAGCCCGGCGCCGATGATCATGCCGTGCAACACGGCGAGTTCTTTGAGCGATTGCGCCATTGGGCCATCGGGTACAGGTTCAGCCAATTCAAGCAACTGTTCGCGGTTCAACGTTCGCAGATACCAATATCCAGTTAAGCAGCATTCGGGGAAGACGAGGATCTCAACCCCTTCTTTCGCAGCTTGTTCGGCGAAGCGGCGAACCTTGCTCAAATTGGCTTCTTTATCGCCTGGAGCATGTTCGTATTGTACGGCGGCGGCATTGATGTTTCTTTGCATAAGTTTCCCTTATAGAAAGATTATTGAAATTCGTTTCGTTTCCAACAAGGAGGGCGAGGCTCCTGCCGAGCCGCGAATGCTGCTCTAAAAACGGGATTCTCGATCTCCTCATGTAATACACAAAAACTTTTGTAACTAATCAGTCACATGAAGTGATTTTAAATGAAATGAAATAGGTCCTTCTTTTCCTCCCCCAATACAATGGGGGAGGTTAGGAGGCAATGTCATTAACTGATGATCCGGCAAAAAGTTATTTTTGGAGCGCAGGCGTCCTCGCCTGCAACAACATATAGAGC
>CAZEZQ010000736.1:0-3595 GCA_964516245.1 uncultured bacterium
ATCACATTTTCAGAAGTAGGATGGGCTAAAAGCGAAGCGTAGCCCATCACATTTTTCAACATATAGTAGAAATATCCAACATTATTTTAGTGCACAATCCATGAATACTTTGTTTGAGCGGAACCTTCAACTTCTACAAGAATATGACCCCGCGTTGGCCAATCGTCTTCGTCAACATACTCCTACGGGAAAAACAGAAATTGTAACCATCAATCCACAAACACCATCCCTGCGTTTGGAAGCCGAGGGCCGCAAACATTTGCTTCACAGCACACGCGATCCCGTTCGCGAAGCCAAACGGTGGCTCGAAACGATTTCCGGCGATCCTGTTTTTAATTTAATGGTGTTCGGCTGCGGATTGATGTATCACATTCATCAAATGGTAATGCAATTTAAAAACACGTTGCAGCATCTTGTGATTGTCGACAAAAAAATAGATGTAGTGCACTCAGCCTTTTCAGTGATTGATCTTGCCCCGTTTCTTAAAACCAAAAATACATTTTTCCTGGTTCATCCCGATGCCGCCGGTATGCGCCATTTTCTGAATCAGCATTTAACCCCCTTTACGTTGGATGGCCTGAAATGCATCGACCATCCACCTTCGGTTGAAATTGATCCGAATTATTATCATGAACTTCATCATGTGGTTGATGAAGCGTTGCAAAGCGGTGAAATCCTGCTCCGCACCAAGGTACAACTCGGACCGTTAATTCAAGAAAATATTATTCGCAATGTCCCCAATCTGCTCAGCAATCCCACAGCCTCCGCTTTGAATTCAATCTTAAGCAATATTCCCGCTTTTGTGGTCGGAGCAGGACCTTCCCTCGACCGCAACATCGGCCAGCTGAAACATGTAGGAGACAACGGGATCATCATTGCCGTCGATACTGTGTTGAATAAATTGCGTAAGCATGGCATTGCTCCCCAAATCGTTGTCTCAACCGATCCCACATCGCTCAACACAAAGCATTTCGAAGGAATAGAAAATTTAAATGAGACGATTTTGGTGTTTTCGCCCAGTGTAATGGCAAATATTCCCAAACAGCTGCAAGGCACAAAGATTTCCCTACCCTTGCCCACATCCCGCTTTTTACGCACTTTGCGTTCTGTGTTGGGTGACACAAATTATATGAAAACCGGCACCAATGTTGGCCAAACTTGCTTCAACCTGGCCCGTTTTCTCGGGTGCAGCCCCATTGTCCTTACCGGCCTCGATTTCTCGTTTCCCTGCTCCGGCGGCAAAACCCATGCTTCCGAAACCGCTTGGCAGCGCAACATCGGTATTGCAAACACTCCAGGAAAAATGACGGTGGAACTGATTGGCGAGAAACCCGAACTGGAAGAGTTCGATCCGATTTACCTCCCCGGCAACATCGAATCTCAAGTGGCCACCAACAAATTTTGGTTGGCGTATTTGCGCTCACTCGAAGAAGAAATCCGCAACACCGAAACTCCTGTGATCAACGCCACCGAAGGCGGGGCCAAAATTCAAGGGACCGAAATCATGCCCTTGGCACAAGCAGTTCAATCGTACTGCGCCAAAAACGCGATGGTCTCCAGCACCTTGCAAATGGCCGTGGGCTTCTTTTTTGGTATGGGGATGGATGAAGGCAAAGCGGTTCTTGAAGAAGGCGCAGCCATTCTAAACCATGCGATCGAACAAGCCGAAAAAGGCATTCAAAAAGTCGAGACTCTCAAGACTCTAGCCGAAAGCGTCAATCCCAACCCGGAATATCTCAAAGAAACTCTCGATGAAATCATTTCCATCCATCAAAACTTAATTCAAGATCAAAAAGTCTATGTCATGCTCGACGAAGCCGCCGATCAAATTCTCTCAACCTTCCTCCGCCGCGAAAACCGGCCGCATGGCGAAGAAACCCATCCCAGCAATATCCAAAAAACCATCCAACGCTATCACCTCTATTTTACAGAAATGAAACGGGTCTGCACTGAGTTTCAATCCGTTGTCAATGATACATTGGAAGAATGCAATCACTCCGCCGGTTTTGACTCCTTTGGTACGTTTGATTTTTAATTCAATGAACAACTTCTTACGATAAAGAACGATGTTTAAACTTTATAAGACATTCCGGCAAAAAGTCTTTTTTGGAGCGCAGGCGTCCTCGCCTGCAACAACATACAGTGCAGGTTGGATGACCCTGTTACTATATATTGTGTAGTCGTTTTCTAGATTGGACTTTTTACCGGATCTTCTTATAAGTAGTACCACAGCAATTCATATTTAGGCGATAAGGATTCAGCAGGCAATCAAACCTCTTTGTTATTGCAAAAAACATACTCAATGATGTCGCAGCAAACCCTTAAACGAGACGATCATGAAGCACAATCGGATGGATTTTGGTGATGTAACTCTGCTCGGCTTGAAAGGCGAATTGGGGAAACCCGAAGCCATACAGTTGGAAAAATTACTTGATGAATTAATCCAGGAAGGACGTTCAAAAATCATTCTTGATTTGGAAGAAATCCGGTTTGCCGATAGTTACGCCATTCTCACTTTGCTTCGGATGGACCGGGAATGTATGGCTCTGAAAGGCGAAATAAAACTCCTGCGTCCCCGGGCGGTTGTCAAACGATTCATGAGCATCGGGCATGTGTTAGAACTCTTTGAACGTTACGAAACCAAACACGAAGCAATTAATTCCTTCAAGAAAAACGCTTCCCAATCAAAGTCCACACCCGAAAAAAGAATAGAACAAGCTGCCAAAAAACAAAAAATGACGATTATTCGCCTCATTGAAATTCTCAATCGGAAAGGCTATTTTACCGCCGATGAATTTACCAGCGAATACAATCGTTCCGCTCAATTGATCTTAGAAATGTTCCGAAAAGAAATACAATCATAGTATGACGATATGGCAAAAACTCTTAAATTGTGGTGCGAACTTCTAGCCTGCAAGTAATTTGTCATTTATATAAAGTGAATTCTAAAAAATTTCAATCGTCTTTTTATTCCTCCCCCAATGAAATGGGGGAGGTCAGGAGGCAATGTCATAAACTTAAGCGATTTTGCAGTTAGGAGGGCGAGGCTCCTGCCGAGCCGGGCTCTTGTTTTAGCAAATTTCAACAAACAATATTTCCTAGTTTGATCTTAAGTTAATGACATTGGGTTAGGAGGGGGTTAAGAGATTCACTTATAACTTCAATTCACTGACCTATTACGCCTGCAACAACATACAGTACAGGCAAGATGCCCGCACCACAATATGCATAATCACTCAAAGGTTTCATTTTAATTTTTGCCGGATAGTTACAAACTTTTAATCTTGTAGAATGAACGACAGGCGAATAAATCGTTCGAATTCGCGATGTCCATTAATCAGAAATAAAAGGAAAACCATGACCACTCAAACCATACGTGTTCGCTTCGCTCCCAGCCCCACTGGCAATCCCCACATTGGCAATTTTCGCACCGCGCTTTACAACTATCTCTTCGCCCGGCGCCACAACGGTCAGAATCTATTACGCATTGAAGATACCGACAAAGAGCGCTCCAAACCTGAATACGTCGAAGCCATTCTAGAGAGCATGCAATGGATGGGCATTGCTGCAGATGAAGAACCCGTCTACCAAAGCC